>SLJA01000108.1 GCA_007135355.1 Wenzhouxiangella sp. | reverse complement strand
CGGATATTGCCGCCGGGCTGTCCGCCATCGGCATTGCGCTCGGGCGGGAAGTCGATCCAGGCATACTGCGGCCCGCCGGCACGAACGATGGCGTCGGTCAGGGCGATCAGGGTGAGCTCGGCGGACACCAGCTCGGTGTCCTCGGCGCCATCGCCGTCCTGGATTTCCTGCAGGGCGACGATGTCGGGCGCGTTCAGGACTTCGACGATGTGGCGGGCGATTTCATCCATGCGCGCGCTCCCCAGGGCATCGTCGACGTCGCGCGGGCTGCGCACGCGGCTGAAGTTCTCGATGTGCGGATTCAAGTTCTCCACGTTGTAGCTGGCAATCAGCAGGTGGTCTGCATCGCCGACCAGGCGGCTGCGGATTTCGGGGCGTTCGCCCGGGATCAGGCGCAGCGCGTGCTCGGCCATGATGCGAAAATCGCCGAAGCGGTAGTCGACCACGCCGCGCACGGCGGCAAAGCGATCACCGACCCAGGCCGGCTCCGGGAAGTCGCCGATCAGCAGCGGATGGGCCTGGACCAGCACGCGTTCCGGATTGAGGTCATCCGGCCCGACCGCGACCGTGCCCAGTCGGCCCAGATTGCGGTGTTCGTCTGCGGCAATCAGCCAGGTGCTGTGGAAGCGGCTGGTCGGGCCGACCACGTGATTCGTGGTGAGCTCCACGCGCATTCCCTTCAGCGAGGTCCAGAAGTCGATGGCGTTGGCTTCAGGCTCAAGCGGCCGGTCGAAGTGTTCGGGCGCCAGCACGGACGGAATTTCCCGGCCGCCGGGGCCGACCGGCACCGGTTCGGGCAGGGCCTGGCCGCTGGCCAGAATCTCGATGCGCGGGTCGACCAGGCGCGTGACGGCCAGGTCCTGCGGCCGGTTCTCCGGACGTTGCTGGTCGATGCGCCCGCTCACCCGAACCCGATCGCCGCGCGCGACCTGCGGCGTTTCACTCGTTTCAATCGCCAGGCCGCTGCGCTGCGCGGGCTCGCCGGCGGTCTGGATCCAGACGGTGTTGTCGGCGACCAGGTTGACGATGCCTTCGGTGGTCACTTCGAGCCCGATGGCGGCCGGCACACGGCCATCGCCGTGGATTTCGGCGATCGGGAGCGTTTGCGTAGCGGCAGCATGGGCGGCGAACAATAGCAGTAGCCCGAACAGGAAGATCTTTCTCAACATGGCAGTCGATTTCGTCTATTGGTTGGGGGGTGGCTGACTGGATCCGTGGCGGGCCAAACCAGTGTGGGTAATCCGAGTTACTGCTTGATGGCAGGGCCGCGGATCATTCTGCGTTCAGAGTGTGGCGAGGACATTCAGCACGTCGCGGCCGTAGCGTTCCAATTTGTGTTGTCCGACCCCGCTGACCGCGCCGAGTTCGTCCAGCGTGCGCGGTCGGGCGTCGAGAATCGCGGCCAGCGTGGCATCGTGGAAGATGACATAGGGCGGCACCCCTTGCTCGCCGGCGGTCTGCAGTCGCCACTGGCGCAGGGCCTGCCAGCCGGGCGCGCTGGTATCGACTTCCACCCGGCTGCCGGCCGCGCGCTGGCGCTTGAGCGGGATCGTGTCGCGGCGCAATTCAACCTGAACTTCGCCCTTTAGCAGGGGACGACAGCGTTCGGTCAACTGCAGCCCGCCGTGGCCTTCCGGATCGGGCTGCAGATGACCCAGGGCCAGCAGCTGACGGATCACCGATTGCCAGGTCTTGCGGTCGATGTCAGCGCCGAGACCGAAGGTGCTCAGGGTGTCGTGGCCCAGAGCGCTGATGCGATCGGTGTTCTTGCCCAGCAGCACGTCAATGACATGGCCCGCGCCGAAGCGCTGGCCCGTTCGGTAGACGCAGGACAGGGCCTTGCGCGCGGCTTCGGTGGCGTCCCAGGTCGCGGGTGGATTCAGGCAGTTGTCGCAATGGCCGCAGGCGCCGGGATGGTGTTCGTCGAAGTAGCTCAAAAGAGGCGGGCGCCGACAACCGGCGTGCTCACAATAGGCCAGCAGCGCTTCGAGCCGCTCGCGCTCCAGGCGTTGCTGCGCCTCGGGCGCGCTCGAATTGGCCTGCATCTGGCGAATCTGAACGATGTCGGCCAGGCTGTAGACCATCCAGGCATCGGCCGGCAGGCCGTCGCGGCCGGCGCGCCCGGTCTCCTGGTAGTAGGCCTCGATTGAGCGCGGCAGATCAAGATGCGCGACGAAGCGTACATCGGGCTTGTCGATGCCCATGCCGAAGGCGATGGTAGCGCAGATGATCACGCCGTCCTCGCTGATGAAGCGATCCTGGTGCCGCTCGCGCTCATCGGCGCTCAAGCCCGCGTGATAGGGCAGGGCGGTAAAGCCGTGCTGATGCAAAAAAGCAGCGGTTTCTTCGGCGCGCTTGCGCGAAAAGCAGTAGACGATGCCGGAGTGACCCCGGTGCTCGCGGTCGATGAAGTGCAACAGCTGGGTGCGCGCGTTCTGTTTCAGCCCCACGCGATAGCGGATGTTGGGCCGATCGAAGCTGTCGATGAAGGTCTGGCCACCGTCGGGCAGCAAGTGGCGACTGATTTCGGCGCGGGTGCGATCGTCGGCGGTAGCGGTCAGCGCAATACACGGCACCTCGGGGAAACGGTCGCGCAGGATCCCCAGCTGCAGATACTCCGGGCGGAAGTCGTGACCCCACTGTGAAACGCAGTGGGCCTCGTCGATGGCAAACAGCGCCAACTCGCAGCGTCCGAGCAACTCCAGCACGGACTCGCGCAGCAAACCCTCGGGCGCGATGTAGAGCAGGTCGAGTTGTCCGGCCAGTAAGTCCTGTTCGACCTGACGCCGGGCCTGAGCGTCCAGGCTGGAGTTGAGTACCGCGGCAGCCACGCCGTTGGCCTTGAGCGCCTCGACCTGGTCGCGCATCAGCGCGATCAGCGGCGAAATCACGATGCCGGTACCGGCGCGCATCAGGGCCGGGATCTGGTAGCACAGCGACTTGCCCCCGCCGGTCGGCATGAGTACCAGGGCGTTGCCACCGCCGGCCAGCGTTTCGATAATCTCACGCTGACGGCCGCGGAAACGCTCATAGCCGAAGATTCGCTGCAGCAGCTGTTCGGAACTGTACCTGGCAGAGGGTGTCCGGGCCGCTTGAGACATGCTGTGATTCAGGCTGGGAATGGATCAACAAGCCCCAAGGATAACCTCCGCATCGCTTGGTGGCAGTCGGAAATCGTCGCCAATGACGGCAAGAATTCGCCGCTTTGTGCGCTCAGCGCAGTTGTGATGTGGTCTCGAGTTCGAGCAGCGCCAGGGCGGCTGGGGCCAGCTGTTCGGCCCACAGGGCATGGCCCTGGGCATTGGGGTGGAAGCCGTCCGCGCAAAACAACTCGCCCGAGCGGGCGTCCAGTTGCATCGAAACATAGCGCGTCTGTGCGCGCTGCATGGCCAGTTCGGTTGCAGCCAGGTCGAGCAGACGTGATCGGCTGCCCAGCAGCAGTTTCAAGGCGGGCGGCAACAGCGGAAAGTGATGCATGTCGGGCACACCGGCCAGCAGTACCGGTGTCGGGCCGGTGCGCTGGTGCAGATCGGCGATCAGCAGGGTCAAGTCACGCTGCCAGCGCCGGGCCGAACGCAGGCGAATACTGTCGTTAACTCCCAGCCCGATCAGGATCAGGTCCGCCGCCCAGGTTTCCAGCTCGGGCACCAGCCGCCGCCGAACCGCGTCTGCCGTGTAGCCGCCGCGCGCCAGGATGCGCCAATGCGTCGGGCGCCCGCTGGCTTGGGCGATGTGGGCGGCGAGGTGACGAGCAACCGTTTCGCTTGGATCAGCCAGGCCAACCGCGGCCAGTGGTGACTCGCCGACGGCCAACAGCCTGATGACTTCGCCGGAACCGGCGATTTCGCCCTGCCGCTCTCCTTGCGCTTCGGCCAGTCGCGTGGCCCGTTTGCGCAATAGAACCCCCTGCGGCAATGCGATCGGTGCAAGGCCCAGACTCAGCGCCGCGGCCAGTCGACGCCTGTAGGCGTTTCGCGGCATCGCCTATTTCAGGTTCAGCGCCAGCGCAGCCTTGTCCGTCTGTTCCAGTCGTTTGTCGACATGGGCCTGCGGTTCGGCCGAGCGGCCCTCGAACTCCGGCCAGCCCTGGCCGTGGCGATGCGCCACGCCGGCCAGCACGGTCACATGGGCATCGGAATCGTTCAGGCAGGGAATGTACTTGAGATCTTCACCGCCGGCCTCGACGAACTCTTCCTTGCCCTCCATGGCGATTTCTTCCAGGGTCTCCAGGCAGTCGATGGAAAAGCCGGGGCAGACCACCTGCAGTTGCTTGACCCCGGCATGACCCAATTCCTCCAGGGTTTGGTCGGTATAGGGCTTGAGCCACTCGGCCCGACCCAGGCGCGACTGAAACGAAGCCTGCCACTGTTCATCCTGCAACCCGAGGCGGTCGGCGATTTGACGAGCGCTGAACTGGCATTGGCAGTAATAGGGGTCGCCGGCCAGCAGGTTGCGCTTGGGAATGCCGTGGAAAGAAAACAGCAGCTTGTCGGGTTGACCATGTTCGCCCTGAAAGTCGCGGATCGAGTCGGCAACTGCCCGCTGCCAGGCTTCTTCGCGGTAATAGTCGTTGATGAAGCGCAGTTCCGGAAACCAGCGCTGGCCCTGCATCCAGGTGGTCACCTGGTCGAAAACCGAGGCCGTGGTGGTTGCCGAGTACTGGGGATACAGCGGCAGCACCAGCAAGCGCTGCACGTTTTCGGCCTTGAAGCGATCCAGTGCGGACTGAATCGAGGGCTGGCCGTAGCTCATCGCCAGGGCCACCGAGATGTCAGGACAATCGCGCTGGATGTGGTCGGTCAGCTTATCGGCCAGGTGCTGGTTGTTGACCAGCAGCGGCGAGCCCTCTTCGGTCCAGACTTCGGCGTAGGCGCGCGCCGATTTGGGCGAGCGGAACGGCAGGATGATGCCGTTGAGAATCAGCCACCAGATCGGACGCGGTACCTCGACCACGCGCGGATCGCCAAGAAACTGCTTCAAATAGGGTCTAAGGGCCTTGGCGGTCGGGGCTTCGGGTGTGCCCAGGTTGACCAACAGGATGCCCGCGCGGGCAGGTTGTCGATGCGCGGTGACTTCGGCCACGCCGCGGCGGGTGGTAACCAGTGTTTCTCGGGCTTTCTTCATGGCAGGCCAGTGATTTCAGCAGTACGCCCTATTGTACTAAGCTCATGCACAGCGCCGGTGAGGCCGGCATGCTTTGTGGCGGTCACTGCAAGGGGTGATAGGCACAATCGCAAATTCCTGATATGATTAACTCTGTCGGAGTTTTTGAGGTATCTGGTTGTGCTGAACAAAGCGCATGGTGTGAAATGCGCGGTTGCCGTTGTCGCCTTGACAGTGGCCAGCACGCTATGGGCGGATCCGGTCGGGTACAGCGTCAATTCTCGCGGCGTCGATCGAGACGATCGCCGTGTCAATGCGCTCTGGCGCATCAATCTGACCAATGGTGAAGCGGAGTATATCGGGTGGACCAGCTTCATTGACCTGGAAGCCCTGACGCTAAGCCCTGAGGGCGTACTGTACGGCGCGGACGACGATACCAACACCTTGGTTCGCGTCAGTACGGTGACCGGCCTGGCGCAACCATTGGGCGGTGCGACCAATCGCTACAACACGGGTCTTTTGCCGCTCAATCGCAAGCTCGATTTCGGCATGAGCTTCAGTTGTGATGGTGAATTGTTCGTGGTATCCGATGTGGAACAGTCGCTGTTCCGTGCGGATCTCGACTCCGGATCCTTGAGTCTGGTGGGTTCCAGTGGCGCTCTGGGCGTGCCGATTACGGATATCGCCGTGCGCGGCACCGAGGTGTTCGGGATTGGCGTTGGCTTGAACAGCGAAGGTCGGGCCGCTGCTCCCAATCTGTATCGCATCAACGTGCAAACGCCGTCTGCGGAGTTGGTTGGCCCCCTGGGCGCTGCCGTTGCGCCATACAACAATGCGGGTCTGTCTTTTGATGAAGACGGCAGGCTTTGGGCCATTACCGACCGGCGTGCCGTTGGCGGCCAGGATCTCCCGAGTCAGGTGTTGCGCATTGATCCTGAAACCGGCAGCGCGACCGTGGTGTCTGAAAGCATTATCGGCCTCGAATCACTGGCGATTGCGCCCCCGAGTCAATGCGGCAGAGAGGCCGAGCAGCCAGCGCCGGCTCAACCGATCCCGGTCATGTCCAGACCGGGCCTGGCCGTTTTCATCTTGATGATCATGGCTCTGGGTGCCTTCAGTCTGCGCCGTCGTCTGGCCTGATAAACTCACATCTCGTTCGTAGATCGACCCTACCCCAAGGAGTAGCGTGATGGGTTTCGGAAACATTGGCTGGTTTCAGATTCTGGTGGTGCTGTTGATTGTGCTGCTGGTGTTTGGCACAAAGAAAATCCGCAACCTTGGCGGCGACCTGGGCGGTGCCATCCGTGATTTCCGCAAGGGGGTCAGTGAAGATCCTGACGCGACCAAGTCCGAAAACCCGGATTCGGATCAAGAGGCGACCGAAAACAAGGCTGAAGCCAAGCCGGGCTCCGATTCGACTCAATCTCGAGACGTCTGAGCCGCACCGAGGCATGAGCGGTATTGGCTTCAGCGAACTGGTCTTGCTGGCACTGATCGCCCTTTTGGTGGTCGGCCCCAAACGTTTGCCGGAAATCGCCCGCACCGCCGGGCAAATGACGCGGACCGTGCGCGGCGCCTGGCAAAACATCAAGTCGGAATTCCAGGCCGAGCTGGATAACGAGCACAATCGCAAAATCATGGAAGCGGCCGCCAAAACCCGCAAGGAATTGGAAACGCCCTTCCGTCTGGACGAGGAGCCGGGAAAAGGTGACCGAAAAGACGGAGGATAGTCGTGAGATGACACTGATCGATCACCTGCTGGAGCTGCGTACGCGTTTGCTCCGGGCGGTGATCGCCATCGGTGTGGTCGTGATTGCCCTGGCCCCGTTCGCGCGCCAGCTCTACGCCACGCTGGCCGAGCCGCTGATCCGGCATCTCCCGGAAGGCTCGAGCATGATCGCCATCGATGTGGCCTCGCCCTTTTTTGCTCCCTTCAAGCTGGTGCTGATTCTGGGTTTGTTGATCGCCATGCCGGCGGTCATCTACCAGGCTTGGGCGTTCGTCGCGCCAGGGTTATATCGGCACGAGCAGCGCCTGGCCCGTCCGCTGCTGGTGGCTTCGGTACTGCTGTTCTACGCCGGCTGCGCGTTCGCTTACTTTTTGGTCTTCCCGGTGGTGTTTTCGTTCTTCACCTCCATGGCGCCCGAGGGCGTGGCGGTGATGACCGACATCAACCGCTATCTGGACTTTGTGTTGGCCTTGTTTATCGCATTTGGTTTGGCCTTCCAGGTTCCGGTGGCCACCATCGTGCTGGTCGCCCTGGGCATCACCACGCCGGATACTCTGGCCAAGGCGCGCGGATACGTGGTGGTGGGCGCCTTTCTGGTCGCGATGCTGATCACCCCGCCGGACATGATCTCCCAGACCATGCTGGCGATACCGGTGCTGTTTCTCTACGAACTGGGTATCTTCATGTCGCGGGTCATGCTGCGGCGCAGCAAGGAAAAAGAGGCCGCAGCCGGCGGAGACGAGCGCTCCGACTGAAACTCCGCAACAGTCTGCCGGCATGCCGGCCGGAGTGCGTCATAACGGCACGGCTGGTCCCGGCTCGTCCTCGTCGTCCAAGCCGGGCGACCAGCCGAAGATCTGTGCAAAGGCAAGGTATTGGGCGCCGGCCAGCAGAATCTGGAACAGCATCATTCCCAGCAGCATAAGAATCTGGGTGATGAACGCGCCCACGGTCCCCAGCGCCAGGGTCAGAAAGGTCGAAATCAAAACCAGAATGACACCCAAGCCCATTGCGATGGCGAACAAAGCGATCAGATAGCCGATGAATGCAAGCCAGTTGGTCAGCACCGCCTTGATACTGGTGATGAAAGCCCGGGCCGCTGGGGCGCGGCCAAACATCACCAGAGCGACGGAAAAGTACAGCCCAGCCAGCACCAGCCCCATGACCAGCGCGGCCAATAACACACCGCCGCCGATAGAGATACCGGTCAGCGCTTCGGCCATGGCCTCGGGTGATTCCTGGCTGAGCAGCGCCTGCAGCTGCTCCTGTCCCAGTTGACTGCCCAGCCAGCTGAACAAGATCAGGGCCGCGGCCATGGCGCCTCCCAGCATGAATAACCCCAAGGTCAATAGACTGTTGCGGCGAACCGGGTCGCGCCAGCCGGCGAACAAGGTGGTCGGCGGCGGGATACGCTGCTCGCCCAAACGGTCAAAGGCCAGCAACACGCCGGCGGTCAGCAGCGGCGTGATGATGACGATGATGAGCTGGCCAATCAGTGGAACGAAGCCGATCAGGCTGACCAGCAGCCAAAGCGCGGCGATGCCAAGCAGAGGGCGAAAACCACCGCGCATCATCTCGGCGCTGGCGGGCAACCAGCTCAGTCCTTGGCGAAAGCTTGCTCTTTGGATGGTGTAAGGCTGGCTCATGAGCTGTGTTGTGTCACTGCGGCTTGGGCGATGGCGTTCGACGACCAGGCGGTAGCGGTGCCCAGCGCGTCGAGAATCTGCTCGGGCTCCTTGATGCTTTGCCACATCTGCAGATGGCTGCGGTTCATGAACCGCTCCTTCACGCTGTGACGCAGGAAATCCAGCAGCTGATCGTAATACCCATGGGTGTTGATCAAAATGATGGGCCCCAAAAACTGGCCCAGGCGTTTGAGGGTGATGGCTTCGAACAATTCCTCGAAAGTGCCGCAGCCCCCCGGCAGGGCGATTACGGCGCTAGAGCCCTCCAGCATGCGTGCTTTTCGGGTTCGCATGTCTTCGACGATTTCCAGCGAGGTCAGGCCCGGGTGGCCCGCTTCGACCCGGGTCAGGAACTCCGGGATCACCCCATGCACCTCGGCGCCGGCGGCCAGCGCGGCGTCGGCGACAGCGCCCATCAGCCCGTGTCCACCGCCGCCATAGATAATAGTCAAGCCCGCTTCGCCCAGGGTTCTGCCCAAACGTCGGGCGGCGTTGATATAGTCGGGCGCTAGGGCCTGACTGGACGCGGCGTAGACGGTGATGCGCTGCATCGACATGAGCTTGAACTTGAGGACTAAAAGCGAAGAATGACCGGCTATTGTAAACGCAGCCCGGCCGGGTTGCCCGGCCTCCAGCGCCTGGCGCTGCTGGCATTGATTCTGGGCCTGACCGCCTGTGGCAACGAGCAGGCGCAGTTGGAGCTGGCGCCCGGCCAGGAGTTGTACCTGCGCCACTGCGCGTCCTGCCATGGCAACCAGGGCCAGGGTCGGCCGCCTACTTTTCCGCCGCTGGCCGGCTCTGAGTGGATGGAATTGCCGTCCGAGGCGCTGGCTTTGATTGTTCTGCTCGGCCTTCGCGGCGAGATCGAGGTGGCGGGACGAACCTACCGTGGCTACATGCCACCGATGCAGCACATCAGCGACGAGGACATCGCCCAGTTGATCGGCTTTACCGAGCGAGAATGGTCAGGCCGGGAGCCGCGCTTGACTGCTGCCGATATCGCCAATATCCGAGGCGCTTTTGACGGGCGCCGGCCACCCCTGTATCGCAAAGAGGGCTTGATGGACGCCCTGGCGGAGTTGCCATGAATACCTTCCCTGAAGCCGGCCGCCCCGGCGGTTCGGCCGCCATCACCTTGCTGGTGATCACGGTAGTGGCCTATTTCGTACAGATGAGCGCCTTTGCCGACGCGATTCGGCTGTTTGCGCTATGGCCGCTGGCAACTCCCAGCACCATCAACATTGCCGACGGCACAACGTTGGACACCGGTTTCGGGCTGTGGCAGCTTGTCAGCTACGGCTTCCTGCATGGCGGACTGGCCCACCTGTTTTTCAATATGTTCGCCCTATACATGTTCGGCGTGCCGATCGAACGGGCCTGGGGCACGACCCGCTTCCTGCAGTATTACTTCGTGTGCATGATCGGCGCCGGCCTGGTCCAGCTGGCGGTAGCCCAACTGGCTGGAGAAATCTACCCGACCATCGGCGCTTCGGGCGCGGTATTCGGCCTGCTGCTCGCCTTTGGCGTGATGTACCCCAATGCGCGCATCATGCTGCTGATTCCGCCGATTCCGATGAAGGCCAAGTGGTTCGTGATCGTCTTCGGTTTGTTGACCCTGGTGTTCGGCATGGCCGGCATCATGCCGCGCATCGCCCATTTCGCCCATCTGGGCGGAATGTTGTTCGGCGGGGCGATGATCCTGTACTGGGGGCGCCAGGACTACAACCGGCGGCGGGGTCAATAGCTGGCTGCAGCAGTAACGGGTCGCAGAAGATGTCCTCGCGCGGAGCCGCTGAGCCGCAGAGTGCGCAGAGGAAATGAGAGTTTTGATCTGCTGCTGAGGTGTTTCTCAGAGGAAAATCCAAACGCTTTTTTCCTCCTCGCCCCTCTGCGGCTCAGCGCAGTTCGAAGTTTAGAGGCGGATTGCCGGAGGCAAAAAGCCTCTGGATGGAGAACGACCGCGCGTGCCTCTGCGTGAGCCCGAGCGATACAAGCCTTGGCGATGAGGTCAGAGCCAGTCGCGTGGCTTGAGGTACTCGGCCAGGCGTCCCTCGGCCGAGGCGAGGTCGGGCTGGTAGTCGTATTTCCAGTGCGCCACGGCCGGCAGCGACATCAGGATCGATTCGGTGCGACCGCCGGACTGCAGGCCGAACAAAGTGCCGCGGTCGTAGACCAGGTTGAATTCCACATAGCGCCCGCGTCGGTAGCGTTGGAAGTTGACTTCATGCTGGCCGAATTCGGTGTGCTTGCGCCGCTCAACGATCGGTCGATAGGCTTCGAGATAGCCGTTGCCGACTGCCTGCATGTACTCAAAGCAGCGTTCAAAGCCCCAGTCATTCAGGTCATCGAAAAACAGCCCGCCGACACCGCGGGTTTCGTTACGGTGCTTGAGGAAAAAGTACTCGTCGCACCAGCGTTTGTGTTCAGCGTAAACCGAATCTCCGAACGGCCGGCACAGATCGCGGGCGGTTTGGTGCCAGTGCCTGCAATCTTCGTCGAAGGGGTAGTAGGGCGTGAGGTCGAAGCCGCCGCCAAACCACCACACCGGCTCGGCATTCTCCTTTTCGGCGATGAAAAACCGCACGTTGGCGTGGCTGGTCGGCACATAGGGGTTGACCGGGTGCATGACCACGGATACGCCCAGAGCCTGAAAGCCGCGGCCGGCCAGTTCCGGTCGGCGCGCACTGGCCGCCGCCGGCAGCGCCGTACCGTGCACCAGGGAGTAGTTCACCCCGCCTTTCTCGAACACCTTGCCTCCTTCCATGACCCGCGTGCGCCCACCACCGCCTTCGAGTCGATTCCACTGATCCTCGCGGAACCGGGCCTGGCCATCGCTCTCCTCGAAAGCCGCGCACAGGCGGTCCTGGAGGTTCGTTAGGTAGGTGGAGACGCGGGCGATGTCGGGGGAGGGCATGGGACGAGAGGTCGGTTTCCTGCGTTAAGGTTTCAGGGTTCGGGGTTCAGGGTTCAGGAGGGCACAATCTGGTTTTCCTGAACCCTGAACCCCGAACCCTGTAACCGTCATTTCTTCTTAGCCGCTTTCTTCTTGCCGGCTTTCTTTTTAGACGCTTTCTTCTTCGCGGCTTTCTTCTTGGCTGTTTTCTTGGCCGCGCCGGCTTTTTTCTTGCCGAATTTGCCGCGGCGGCCCTTGGGCGGGGCTTCGGCCAGCATCTTCTGGCAGGTTTCCAGGTCTAGCGTTTCCGGCTCCACGTCCTTGGGCACGCTGGCGTTGCGTTTGCCATCGGTCACGAAGGGTCCATAGCGGCCCTTGAGAATCTCGATGTCGTGTTCCGGAAAGGTCTTGATGATGCGGTCTTTCAGCATCTGCTTGTGTGCGGCGACCAATTCCAGTGCCTGCTCCAGCGTGATCTCGTGGGGGTCATGCTCCTTGAGCGAGACGAAATTGCGCGTGCCGTAGCGTACGTAGGGGCCGAAGCGGCCGATGTTGGCCTGCACCGGTTCGCCTTCCGGCGTCTCGCCCAGCTCGCGCGGCAGCTTGAATAGCTCCAGCGCCTCATCCAGCGTGATGGTCTCCATCTTCTGGCCGGGGCGCAGTCCGGCAAACTGGGGTTTTTCTTCGTCTTCGGCCTGGCCGATCTGGGCAAAGGGGCCGAACCTCCCCAGGCGGACGATGACGGGTTTGCCTGTTTTCGGATCCATGCCCAGTTCGCGCGCCTGCTGCGCTTCCTGGCGACTGACGGTTTCGTCTTTTTCCTGCACCCGGTCAATGAACGGCTGCCAGAATTCCTCCAGCAACGGGATCCACTCGTGTTCGCCGCGCGAGATGGCGTCGAGTTCGTCCTCGAGGCGGGCGGTGAAGTCGTAGTCGACGTAGCGGTCGAAGTGACTGGACAGGAAGTTGGCGACGACCCGGCCGGTGGCGGTCGGGGTGAAGCGCCGGTTTTCCAGCTCGACGTATTCGCGATCCTTGAGGGTCTGAATGATTGAAGCATAGGTCGAAGGACGACCGATGCCGTAGTCTTCCAGCGCCTTGACCAGGCTGGCTTCGGAATAGCGCGGCGGCGGCTCGGTGAAATGCTGCTCGGGCCGGATCGCGACCAGCTCGATGCGATCGCCTTCGTTCAGTTCGGGTAACTGGTTGTCCTGGGTAGCCTGGGCATCCTGGTAGACCTTGAGAAAGCCGGGTTCAATCAGGGTTGAACCGGTGGCCCGGAAGCTGTGCCCGCCGACATCGAACTCCGCGCTGACCGTGTCGTACACGGCCGGGATCATCTGGCTGGCCACGGCGCGGTTCCAGATCAGTTCATACAGCCGGTACTGCTCCTCGCTCAGGTAGCGCTTGAGCCTGATCGGGGTCAGGCCGGCGGTGGACGGGCGGATGGCCTCGTGCGCTTCCTGGGCGTTCTTGGATTTCGACTGGTAGAAATTCGGCTTCTCAGGGACCAGGTCCTGGCCGTATTCCTTGCCGACGACCTGGCGAATCTCGCTCAGCGCGTCCTGTGACAGCGCCACCGAATCGGTGCGCATGTAGGTGATCAGGCCCTGCACACCGTCGCCGATATCCACGCCCTCATACAGTTGCTGGGCCAGACGCATGGTGCGCTGGGTGGTGAAGCGCAGCCGGCGGGCGGCCTCCTGCTGCAGTGTGGAGGTGATGAACGGCGGCTGCGGACGGCGGCGACGCTGCCGCTTGTTGATGCGCGCGACTTCGAAGCGGCCTTGGGCGGCTTGCTCCACCTGGGCGCGTACCTGGTCGGCCCGGGACTGGTCGGTGATGTCGAATTGTTCGAACTTCTTCCCGTCCAGGCGGACCAGATTGGCACTGAAGCGCTGGTCTTCCGGCCCCAGGTCAGCCTCGATGGTCCAGTATTCACGCGCCTCGAAGCGCTCAATCTCTTCCTCGCGCTCGACGATCATGCGCAGCGCCGGCGACTGCACGCGGCCGGCGGACAGACCGCGCCTGACCTTCTTCCACAGCAGCGGCGAGAGGTTGAAGCCAACCAGATAATCCAGCGCCCTGCGCGCTTGTTGCGCGTCGACCAGGCTGCCGGCCAGGTCGCGCGGGTTTTGCATGGCTTTGTCGATGGCGCGCTTGGTGATTTCGGAGAACACGACGCGCTTGATCGGCGTTTTCTGGTTGACGCCGCGCTCTTTCAGGATCTCGGCGATGTGCCAGGAGATGGCTTCACCCTCGCGATCGAGGTCGGTGGCCAGGAAAACCGCGTCGGCCTTGCGCGCGCTGGAGACGATCTTGTCGACGTGTTTCTTGTTGCGCTCGATAATGTCGTAGCGCATGGCGAAGTTGTTGTCCGGGTCGACCGCGCCTTCCTTGGGCACGAGGTCGCGCACATGACCGTAGGAGGCAAGGACTTCGAAGTCCTTGCCCAGGTATTTGTTGATCGTGGTCGCCTTGGCCGGCGATTCGACGATGAGTAGGTTTCTGGCCATAGCCTGGCGGCAAACGGCTGCTGAATCGGACTTGAGTCCGTTCAGTGCCGGTATTCGCCTTCCTCCTCGAACATCAGATCTTCCATCCAGGCGTAGTTGGCCTCTTGGCCGGGCTGGTTGAACAGCACCATCAGCACCACCCACTTGACGTCTTCCATGCTGATTTCGAAGTCGTCCAGGGCCATCAGCCGGTCCACCACCTGCTCGCGCCGAGCCGGGTCGAGCACGCCGGTATTTTCAAGGTACAGGATCAGGCCGCGGGCATCCAGGTCCAGCCGGCTCGATTCTTCATCGGTAAAGATCCGTACCGGCGAAGATTCATGTCCACCCAGTTCCGGCAGGCTGCGCTGCTCGGCCAGACCATCCAGCCAGGAAAAGGCGCGATCGATCTCGCTACTTGAAAAGCCCGCTTCTTCGAGGCTGTCGCTCAAGGATTCGCGGTCGGGCGTGGACTCGGGTTCGTCGTAGATGTAGTTCTCGAACAGATACATCAACAGATCGAGCACGTTTTCTTTCATTCAAGGTCCTTGGTGCGTGCGGCTGTAACGTCCACCGGGATGGGCGGCCACGTGGCCCTCCAGCTCCAGCATCAGCAGCATGGAGGATACCGCCGCGGTCGTCAATTGTGAACGGCGAATTATCTCATCGACCGAGGTCGGGTCGAAACCCACCGCATCGAGCAGGCGTTTGTACTCGGCGTCCAGCAGGATTTGCGGCGTTCCGGCGCCTGAATCAAGGGGCTTCGATGCTTCGGTCGCCAGCAGTTCCGACAGCGACTGGGCCAGTTGGCCCGCCAACGGCTGGAGCTCCTCGGCGATTTCGGCTGCGGTTTCCACTAGTTTGGCACCTTCCTTGATCAGACGGTGACAACCCCGAGCCAGCGGATTATGCACCGAACCAGGGATGGCAAACACTTCTCGGCCCTGCTCGCTGGCCAAACGGGCCGTGATCAACGATCCGGAATGCATGCCGGCCTCTACCACCAGCGTGCCCAGACTCATGCCGCTGATCAGGCGATTGCGAACCGGAAAATGGCCCGGCTTGGGTTCCGTGCCAGGCGGAAACTGGCTCACGAGTGCGCCCTGGCCCACGATTCGGTGCGCCAGCTGGCGGTGACGGGCAGGATAAACCCGATCCAGACCGGTGCCGGTTACAGCGATGGTGCGGCCGCCAGCCTCGAGACAGGCCGAGTGCGCGGCGCCATCGATTCCGGCGGCCAGTCCGCTGGTAATGATCAGCCCCGTGGCGGCCAGTGTGGCGGAAAAATCACGCGCATGATCCAGTCCCGCCGGCGAGGCGTTGCGGCTGCCGACAATCGCCAGCTGTGGGCGCACCAGGCACTCGGGATCGCCGGCAACGAACAGCGCCGGCGGGGGGTCCGGAATTTGTTTCAGCAAGGGCGGGTACAGCGGATCATCGAGCGCAATTAGATGGTGGCCCGGTTGATCCAGCCAGTTGCGGCAGCGCGTCATCGCTGCAGCGTCCGGGTTTTTGAGGGCTTTGATCTGAGCTGGATTCAGCCCGGCGTCAGACAGCGCCTGGGCTGGTTGATCCAGCCAGCCCAGCGGTTCGCCAAAATGCTTAAGCAGACGAGCAAAGCTGCGGGTGCCCAGTCCCGGCGCGACGATCAGGGCCAGCCAGGCGTCAAGCGCAACGCGTGAGGCCATCGGCAACGGTCAGAGTTTTCGGTCGGGATGATCCAGCAGATCGTTGATGCGGACGGCGTTGGTACCGTCGAGAACAATGGCGTAGCTGATCTGCTCAAACGGCCTGAATACCATGATTAAACCCGAATATTCATCCGGCAGGGTGACGTGCACGCGTTCGGGGGACTGGAAAGCGGCACGACTCATACGTGGATATCGCTGATTGTCGCGCATGGTCTGTCCCGGCCGAAAGGCAGAAAACATGTGACCGGGCTGGATGCCGTGTTCCGAGCCCAGATTAATCGCGACAATCTGAAATCGTCCGACGCCATAGTACGATTCGGTGATCGACAGCACCCGTCCATTCTCCGGCATTGGCTCCATGGCGCGCGGCAGGAACAGCGTTTCAAGCTGAAACTCGTCGATCGGCAAGACGCGGTCGCCGGCCATGACCTCGCGCCGACCCTGGTCGACCTGCAGGATGGTGGGGTCCCCAGTCTGGATGACTGTGGCGCGCGCGGCTTCGTAAAGCTCATAGCCGACGACCGGGTAGTCAAACACCGCCAGCCGTCCCGCCGTATTGCGCCAGATTTCGCTGCTGGGTCGTTCGTAGGGCGGAGCAACCGCGCCACCGCTGCGCATGGCGTTACGGCGCATGTGGCGGTCCCCGACCACGGCTTCCGAGCGGTCGACGAACTGGTAGGCGAGCCGCGCAATCACGAACTCATCGCCGACCCGGGCATCCTCCATCCCGCGCGCCAGGGTCAGGTCTCCCGGTCCGGCCAGAATACGCCGCTCGTGGTTGGCCAGGATGTAGGGCAGGGCGTCGAATTCCTCCTCGGACACCACGCGCGGGGCGCGCAAGAACGGTTCGATGGCGTCCAGCGGCAGCGTCGTTATTGGGCCGTCGATGGGCTCACGGCGCACCTGTGGCGACAGGCGTCGAACCGTGTCATCGACCATCAGACGGGGTTCGCCGCCGATGAACACCAGCGAGATCACGTCGCCTGGAAAGATCAGGTGCGGATTGTCGATCTGGGGATTGGCGTGCCAGATGGCGGGCCACTGCCAAGGCCGGGTCAGGAAACGCGCGGCAATATCCCACAGCGTATCTCCTGGCTGCACAACATATTCGCGCGGGTGATCTTCGCGCAACTCGATGTCGCCAGCATACGCCGCCAGCGCCAGCGCCAGAACAATCAGAAGCGTTATTATGCGTTTCACGGGCTATTGCCTCCCATGCCGCGAACTAGGCATTTGCGCCACGAGAGTATCATACCCTTGATGACATTGTCCCTTTAAAACTGACGCTTAACGACGGTTGGAGCGGAAACATGGCACGACTGACGATTCTTGAATTCCCCGACCCGCGCTTGCGGCGTGTTGCCGAACCGGTTGAATCGGTCTCCGATCGCGAGCGGCAACTGGCGGCCGACATGCTCGAGACTATGTACCATGCGCGCGGCATCGGTCTGGCCGCCACCCAGGTCAATCAGGGTGTGCGTCTGCTGGTGCTGGATCTAAGCGAAGACCGCAACGAGCCCAAGGTGTTCATCAATCCGGAAATCATCGCGCGCTCCGGTAGCCAGGCCTGCGAAGAAGGCTGCCTGTCGGTGCCCGGCATTTATGCCGAGGTCGATCGGGCCGACAAGATCACGGTTCGCGCGCTAGGCCTGGATGGCGAGCCGTTCGAGATGGAGGCCGACGGGCTGATGGCGGTTTGCATCCAGCATGAAATCGATCATCTCGACGGCAAGGTGTTTGTTGACTACCTGTCACCGCTCAAACGGCGCATGGTCGAAAAACGCCTGAAAAAGCAGAAGCAGCGAGACGCCGAAGCAGTGGCATGAAGCAGCGACTGCTGTTTGCCGGGACGCCACAGTTTGCCGTCCCGGCGCTGAGCGCGCTGATCGAATCGGGGCGCTCGCCGTTGGCGGTGCTGACTCAGCCGGATCGTGCATCCGGTCGTGGGCAGCGTGTTTCCCAAAGCCCGGTCAAGCAGCTGGCCGTGACGCATCAGCTGCCGGTTCTGCAGCCGCGCAGCCTGCGTGAGCCCGCCGCGCTTGCGACCATTGCCGACTATTGCCCCGACTTGTTGATCACCGCCGCTTATGGCCTGATCCTGCCGCGGGCGGTGCTTGATCTGCCGCGTTTCGGTTGCTGGAACCTGCATGCGTCATTGTTGCCGCGCTGGCGCGGCGCCAGTCCGATCAACCAGGCCATCCTGCATGGCGATGAAGAAACCGGCATTTCGCTGATGCAGATGGAAGCGGGGCTGGACACCGGGCCGGTACTGGCCCGCGTCGCAACGACTATCAACGAGTCCGAGACTGCCGGCGAGTTGCACGATCGGCTCGCACCCATGGCTGCCGGGCTTTTGCTGGAAATACTGGTCGAGCTCGAGTCCGGCCAGCTGCCGCAAGCGCAGCCGCAGGATGAGTCCCAGGCGACCCACGCGCCGCTGATCGCCAAGTCCGACGCAGCGCTGGACTGGCGCCGTCCGGCGCCGGAGCTGGCACGGGCCGTGCGGGCTTATGATCCCTGGCCGGTGGCGCATGCTGACATCGAGGGTCAAACGCTGCGGCTGTTCCGGGCCAGTGTTGGGCCATCCTGCGAGCAACCGCCCGGCACGCTGGTGCGCGGTCACGGACGGCGCGACGCCGTCGTCGTGGCCTGCGGCCAGGGCAGCCTGGCCATTGCCGAATTGCAGGCGCCGGGGCGGAAGCGGCTGCGCGCCGCCGAGTGGTTCAATGCCCACCCCGACTGGCGCTGAGCCGCGCTTGCTGGCCGCTCAGGCGGCCGCCGTGGTGCTCGACCAGGGCCAGTCGCTGGATGCCGATCTCGCCCAGCGCGTCGCCGCCGTCGAGAATGCACGCGACCGTGCGCTGACCCGGCGCCTGGTCCACGTCCTGATGCGCGACTGGCCGGCAGCCAATGCCCTGGTCGGGCTGCTGTTGACGCGAAAACCGGCCCGGCGCGATCGTCTGGTGCACTTCATCCTGGCCCTGGCGCTGGCCGAGCTGCGCGAGGGGCGCGAGCCGCCGCGCGCGGTGGTCCATGCGGCGGTTGAGGCGGCCCGCCTGGGCCGACTGCGCCACTTGAGTGGTCTGGTCAACGCGGTTTTGCGTAACTTCCTGCGTGCCCGCGACGAGTTTCTGGCCAAGTTGCCCGACGATCCCGTGCACCGCTTTGGTTACCCTGGCTGGCTGATCGAGCGGCTCCAGGACGACTGGCCGGATGACTGGGAGTCGGTGCTGGCGGCGGGTAATGCCTCGCCGCCGCTGTGGCTGCGGGTTAACCGCCGGCACTGGACGCCCGCCACCGCCGCCGCGGCCCTCGGCGAGGCGGGTTTCGAGTGTGCGCTTTCCCGGCACGTGCCCGATGCCCTGCGTCTGGCCCATCGCGCGGCCATTCGCCGCTTGCCCGGCTTCGATGCCGGCGGACTGTCGGTGCAGGATGCAGCGGCCCAGTTGACCCTGGAATATCTGCGCCCCGAGCCCGGCCAGCGTGTGCTCGACGCCTGTGCCGCGCCCGGCGGCAAAGCCGCCCATGTGCTCGAACGCGCGGATGTGGATCTGACCGCGGTTGATCTGGATGCCGGGCGCCTGGAACGAACGGCTGAGACTCTGGGTCGACTTGGGCTCGCGGCCTCCCTGGTCCTCGGCGATGCCGCTCGGCCGGAGGCCTGGTGGGATGGTCGACTGTACGACCGCATTCTCATCGATGCGCCATGCTCTGCCACCGGCGTGATCCGGCGCCACCCCGATATTCGCTGGCTGCGGCGATCGGGCGATATCGACCCGCTGGTTGAGCTGCAGCAGCGCATGCTCGACGCGCTCTGGCCGCTGCTCAAGCCGGGCGGTATCCTTGTGTATGTCACCTGCTCGATTCTGAAGGCGGAAAATGTCCGACAGGCGAGTCGTTTTCTGGAGCTGCACGCGGATGCACGAGCCATCGAACATGCCCACCTGCCGGGCCGCGCGCAGGATTATGGGCGCCAGATCCTGCCTGGCGATGCTGGCATGGACGGTTTTTATCACGTCGCTTTTGAGCGCCTGCACGCCGGCTGATCCGCGCAGCGGGCACCTGCGCCTGATTGACCCGCAACCGCAATGGCAGGGCGAGATTTTGGGGCTGGTGGCGGGCATCGACTTCAATCCGGGGCCAGCCGTCATCGAGGCGCTCAATCATGGCGTGACCGTGCACATTCGGGTCACCATCGAGGTCAGGCGGCCATGGGAGGTCATCGTCAATGACGATTTGGTGCGCAATCATCGCTTCGAGATCCGCTATCTGCCGCTGATCCGTCACTACGAGCTGACCGACTTGAAAACCGGTGAACAACAGAGTTTTCCGCGTCTGTCCATGGTGTTGGACCGTTTGCAGCGTCCGCAGTGGCTGGACACCCGCTTTACCGCCGACGAACACCGCGAGCGCGAGTGGCGCATGCGAGCTCGGGTGGACATCGACCGTACCCGGCTGCCCTCGCCGATGCGTTTGCCGGTCTGGTTTGACCGCAACTGGAGCCTGAGCGAGGCGTGGCAGCGCTGGGACATCGAGGCGCGACCGGGCTCGGCATGAAAAATCCAGCATGAGAAGCCCGGTGCTGCGCCGCGCCCTGCGCGCCATTCCACTGGTTGCCGTGCTGGCGATCTTGCTGAGCTCGCTCTACCTCGTCTCCAGCGTCGAGCAGGAAACCACGCAGCTGGGGCGGGCTGCGTTCTGGGTCTTTGTCACCACGGTCGTGGCTTTGTTGATTCTGGTCCTGGTCATCATCGGCCGGCTGTGGCGCCTGATCCAGCGGGTGCGGCGTGGCGAGCCCGGTTCGCGTTTGACGGCCCGTCTGGTAACCCTGTTCATTGCTCTGGCGCTGCCGCCGGTGGTGGTGCTCTACCTGTTTGCGCTGGAGTTCCTGTCCGACACCATTTCGGGTTGGCTCGACGTCGAGGCCGAGCAAGCGCTGGCCGATGCCATCGAGCTGGGTCAGATGTTCATGGACGTGCGCAGCCGCGAGGTCCGGCTGCAGGTTGGGCGGATCGGCGCCGAACTGAGCCTGAGCGACGAAGATCGCTGGTTCGATCAGCTGCTCGACAACATCAGCAGCGCGGGCCCAACCGATCTGGCCATTCTGGATGCTTCCGGGCGCGCCCTGGTCAGCGCCAATATTGACCCGCTGCGGCTGGCGGTCGATATCCCGAGTAGTTTCGCCCTGGCCCAGGCTCTGGACAACCAGGACTACGCCACGGCCGAGCCTGGTCAGGACGGGCTGCAGATCCGGGTTCTGCGCCGGCTCGATACACCGGGACTCGGGGCCCCGCCGCGCATCCTGCAGGCCATTTATCCGCTGCCGGCTGATTTCACGGCTCTGGCCAGCAGTATCGAGCAGGCATTTTTCCGCTACCAGAACATCTCTTTTCTACGCGGTCGCCTGGAGCAGAGCCTGGTCCTGATTCTTTCGCTGGTGCTGCTGCTGACCGCTTTCCTGGCCATGCTGCTGGCCTTTAATGCGGCCCGCCGGCTGACCCAGCCGGTGCGCGATCTGGCGCTGGCGACCGAGGAGCTGACCGCCGGGCGTTTTCCGCATGAGCTGCCGGTGACCAGCCGCGACGAGCTGGGCTTTCTGGTCAATTCCTTCAACACCATGACGCGCGAGCTGTCGGCCAGCCGGCGCGAGCTGGAGACCCAGCGCCGCTACCTGGAAATCGTCCTCGGCCGGCTGTCGGCCGGTGTGCTGGCGGTGAATCGAGACGGGAAATTAAGCGCCTTCAATGAATCGGCCGGGCGCATTCTGGGCCTGGACGCAGATCGTGATCATCAGCGTGACCTGGTCGACCTGGCCGAGCAGCGGCCGGATCTGCGGCCGCTGCTGGAGCTGATGATCGCGCGCGCCGGTACCTCGACGCTGGACTGGCGTCAGGAAATCCAGCTCGGCGATCCGGCCCGGCCGCTGGTGCTGGTCTGCCGTGGCTCGGCGCTGCCGGACGAGACCGGCGGCCATGTGGTGGTGTTCGATGATGTCACCGTGCTGGATCAGGCCCAGCGCGAGGCGGCCTGGGCCGAAGTGGCACGTCGCCTGGCCCACGAAGTCAAAAATCCGCTCACTCCCATTCAGCTGGCGACTGAGCGCCTGCAGTACAAGCTGGAAGGCGAGCTGGGTGATGAGCAGCGCCAGCTTCTGGCCAAGACCACCACCACGATCCGCGCCCAGGTCGAGACCCTCAAGCGCCTGGTCGATGCCTTTGGTGATTACGCCCGGCCCGCGCCCATGCGTCGTGAATCGGTGACGCCCGCCGCGCTGGTTGCGGAGGTCATTGATCTCTATGCCAGCGGTGATCTGCCGGTGCGTTTTAAAACCGACATCGCCGACGCCGTGGGCGTCATCCAGGCCGATGCCGGGCGCTTGAGACAAATCCTGCTCAACCTGGTTCGCAACGCCCAGGAAGCCCAGCCTGACGGTCGTCCGACCATCCACATCACACTCGATCGGAGCATGCTGGAAGGGCGCGAGGGTATCGAACTGATCGTGGCCGACGACGGCCCCGGCTTTGCCGTCGACATGCTGGAGCGTGTCTTTGAGCCCTATGTCACCAGCAAGACGCGTGGCACCGGCCTGGGGCTTGCCATCGTTCGTCGCATTGTCGACGAACACGGCGGTCGCATCCGTATCGGCAACCTCGACCCCGGCGCCGAAATCCGCATCTGGCTGCCGCGCGACTAGCTCTGAAGGTTCGGAAAAGTTGGTCTCACGCAGAGGCGCGGAGACGCAGAGAACGCAGAGAAAAAGACCGGAAGTTTGTTGGACGGCAAGAATGCGATTTGTGAGCAAACCCACCCCTAATCCAAATAAGGTGCTTCCAAATCGATTGGCTTGGGCCCGGTAACACCCCAATCCTCCAAATCAATCCTCCTATCCTCTGTGCACTCCGCGTCTCAGCGCCTCTGCTTGAGGGCCCTTTTTGATCAACGCCGGAGCACTGCCGTAGCACGGTCTGCGGTATGCTGTGGGCTTTCCGCAACAAACCACGCCGTCAGACTGAACCTGCTTCATGGCCAGCGCCCGTATTCTTGTTGTTGATGATGAGCCGGATATTCGCGAGCTGATCG
>SLJA01000314.1 GCA_007135355.1 Wenzhouxiangella sp. | reverse complement strand
TGCTGCGGCCATGTCTCGGCGGCCAACCGCCAGACCCAGGCGCAGTTCCTTTGTGTCGAATGCGGGTTCGAGGAAAACGCCGATGTCGTCGGTGCGATGAATATCTTAAGGGCGGGGCACGCCCGGTTCGCCTGTGAAGTGAGTGGTGCACCAAGGCCGCCAGCAGCAGGAACCCACCGAAGCGACTCAGGTATGGCTCCATGTCTTGCTTGAGCGCAGTAGGAATCCTTCCCCTTCAGGGGAGGGAGGATGTCAACGAAGTCGCTTGCAGCAAAGCCGCAAGCCCGATAGGCAACAGCAGTCGCCGACCCCAGCCGGGCTCCAGCGGGAGTATTCGCTGAAGGCCTCGCCACCGCGTCGAACTGAAGCGAATACTCCCGCTGGGGCCCGGCATCGAAGCCTCCCGGCCCCAATGGCCTCGGCCGTTTCTCGACAGGGTTAGAAGAAACGTCAGCGATCCGCCATCACCAGCCGACAGTTGCTGAATTGCCGGCCGTCGATCTCGGCGCTGGCGATGCCACCGTGGCTTTCAAAACGCAGGTCAATCTCGGCAAAGCGCTCTGAGCCGTCACCGTTGGCCTCGACCCGATCCAGCACATGGACGAACTCCTGGAACACCAGCCCCATGTGGGCCGGGCCGATGCGCGCCTCCAGCCGCTCGCCCTGGCAGTCGTAGACGCGTTTTTCGATGTCGACCGGCGTGGTCCGGTTGAGCAGCGGCCGAAACGGCTCGAGCGAACCTTCCTGCTCCGGGGCCGGATCCAGGTTCAATAGATGGGTCATGAGCGCGTACAGATCGACCGAGCGCACAGTGGGAATGCGGCTGCCGGCGGCAAATGCCGGACCGTGTACAACGAAGGCACCGTGCATTTCGCGCAGGGCCGGGTCCCAGCCGTGCTGGCCCATCAGCGAGAACTGGCGTTGTCCGGCCATGAACGGACGGTTGGAGATCAGCCATTCAGGGTCGGCTTCGGCGACCACGTCGGGCACTCGGCGATGGCTGCCGAAGCGGTAGCGCGCCGGGATGTCCTCGCGCGCCCAGACGCGCAAACGCGGGTGCGCGCCGTCCAGCGCGGCGACGATCTCATCGACCTCCATATCGGTGGCCCAGATCTGGGCCGCCGGCCCCCAGTCCGACACCCGCACCCGTGACAGATCAAGGAACTCGTCGAGCATGATGTAGCGTTCAAAATCGACCCAGCTCATGCCGTGATCGGAAGTGATCAGGATGTGCATGCGGTCGAACAGGCCACGCTCTTCCAGGCCATCGAACAGGATGCCAAGGTGATGGTCGACATCGATCAGGGCATCACGCACCGGATCGGCGCGCGGACCGTGGCGGTGGCCCATGGAGTCGACCGCGCTGAAGTACAGGGTCAGAAAGGTGGGACGCTCCTCGGCTGGCCGGTCCATCCATTCCAGCAGGGTCTCGACCCGCTCCAGGTGGGGCACATCGTTGGAATAAGGCTTCCAGAAGCTCGGCCGCACGCCGCGAATGCGCGCCTCGGAGCCGGGCCAGAAAAAAGTGCCGGCGCGCAAGCCCTGGTTTTCGGCGGTGACCCAGATCGGTTCGCAGGCCTGGTACCAGAAACCATCGCCGACGGCCTCGCGATTGCCGAGCGAGAAGCGTGCGTCTCGGTCCGGATCCCACATGCTGTTGGCGACCACGCCGTGAGTTCCGGCATAGCAGCCAGTCACCATGCTGTAGTGAGTCGGAAAGGTCTTGGTCGGAAACACATGATGCAGGCCATCGGCCTTGACGCCGCCGTCGACCAGACGGTGGAGAGCGGGGATCTCGGCCAGGTCAAAATAATCGTAGCGAAAGCCGTCGATGGAAATCAGCAGCAGCGGCGGCGGCCGGTCCTGTTCGGCGACGTCCCGGCTGCGTTGGCAGGCGGTCAAGCCCAACACCACCAGCGCGAGAATCAAAACCAGAAAGCTGACAGAGCGCATTGTTGCAACGGCCCGGAAGAAATCAACGCCCAAGTGTAGCCGCTGCCGGTTACAGGGAGGTCACGACATGGCAGCTTTCGCGGTTGTTTTGCGTATTGTTCTGCAACAAGCTTTTTGACTTATTCGGAGAATTTCGCCATGCCCAAATTTCTGGCCGGTTGCCTTGTGGTCCTGGCCGTGGCCGCCCTCGGCGGCGTGACGGCGGGTTATTTTTTGCTGATCAAGCCGGCGTATGAGTTCGTGACCGATGTGGGCGGCTTTGCGACCGAGTTTGCTTCCCTCAATGAGCAGGTGCGTCGCGATCCGGGGTTTCGACCGCCGCCCGACGGCAGCGTCGACCAGGCCCAGTTCGATCGCTACCTGGCGGCACAGCGCGACATCCGCACTGGCATGGAAGAACGCCTGCCGGAACTGCAGGCGCGCTGGCAGGCCATGCAGGCCGAGATCGACCGCCGCGGCGGCGAGCCCAATATTGTCGAACTGGTCACCGCCTCGCAGGACCTGGCCGGTTTGCTCCTGAGCGCCAAACGCCAGCAGGTGGAAGCGCTGGATGCCCACGGCTTTTCGCTGCAGGAATATCTCTACGTACGCAATCAGGCATTTCTCGCTTTGGGGGTCCCGGTGGCCGTGGCCGGCATGGGTGAACAGGGGGCACCGCAGCGTCGCCACCCAGTGCCCGACGAAGTGATCGCCATGGTCCGACCGCATCAGGAAGAATTGATGCAGTCGCATGCGCTGGCCTGGTTTGGCTTGTAGGCCATCACACTGTCGCAGATCGCACCTTGACGCGCTTTTGCAGTCCAAGCGGCGATAGGCTTGCTGCGCTGGGCAGCGGGCGCTGATGCCGGGAGATGATGTGCGCAAACTGTTGATCGTGATGGGCGGCCTGCTGGCCGTCTTGGTGGGGCTGGCGCTGGCGGTCGTGCTGCTGGTCGACCCGAACGATTATCGCGATGAAATCGCAGCGCGGGCGAGTTCAACCCTGGGACGCGAGGTCGAGCTTGCCGGCCCGATCAGTCTGCGTGTGTTTCCCTGGTTTGCGCTGGAAATCGATGATGTGGCGGTGGGTAATCCGCCGGGCTTTGAAACCGCGCCGGCGTTGGCCCGAGTCGGTCAGGCGGCAGCCGCGGTGCGCTTGTGGCCGCTGCTGCGCGGCGAACTGGAGATCGGTACGATCACGCTCAGTGATGCGCATTTCGCCATCGTCACCGACCGGCGCGGACAGAGCAATCTCGACGGTTTGCTGACCGACCGGCAGGCCGGGGCCGACCCTGAAGGCTCGCCTGACTTGTCGCGTCTGTCGCTGGGGCGACTGCAGTTCAGGGAGGTCTCGCTGGAGCTGCTCGACCTGGCCAGCTCTGAGCGCACCCTGGCGCGTCTGCATACGCTGGATCTTGATCCGTTCCAGGCCGGCCAGCTGGTGCCCTTGAGCTTGCGCGGCAGCGTCTCCGATGGGGACACGATGCTGATCGATGCGCTGGAGCTGCAGGCCGGGCTGCGTGTGGCGGCGGACCTGGGGCGCGTGTCGCTGGACAATGTGCAGGCCCGGCTGGCCTTGCCGGCGGCTGATGTACAGGTCGAGAGCGAGCTGAATCTGCAGCTGGATATGCCGACCCCTTTGTTGACGCTGGCACGCTTGAATGCGCGGGTGGACGCCGCGGGTCAGGACATCCGTTTCGAGCTTGATCAGCCGCTGCGGATCGTGCTCGATGATGGGCCGGCCGGCGAGTTGAGCGCGGCGCGCCTGGATCTGAACGGCCAGGTTCTTGCTCTGGCCGGATCGTTCGTGCTCGGTGATCCGTTCACCGCCGAGCTGGCCGTCAACGGCGAGCGCCTGGATTTGCGCCCGTTGCTGGCCGGCGGCGAGCAGACCGCTGAACCGACCGCGGCCGGGGCTCCGCCAGCCCACGATTTCGCGCCCTTGATCGGGCCGACATTGGGTTTTGACCTTGCGCTCAATGAACTGATTGTCAGTGACGAGTTGCGCTTGAGCGGTGTCAGTGCCCGTGCCCGTCTGCGTGCGGGGCAATTGCACCTCGATCCACTGCAGGCCGGCCTGTTCGGCGGCGATTTTGCCGGCAGTGTCAGCATCGACTTTACGCTCTCGCCGCCGCGTACCCGCGTCAGCCCGCGTTTCACCGGGATCCGCGCCGAACAGGTGGCCAGTCTGGTCAGTGACACCGCACCGCTGCGCGGCCTGGGCGACATGCGCATGGATTTCCAATTCAGCGGCCTGAGCGCGAGCGAGATTCTGGCCAGCCTGGATGGCGAGGGCAGTTTTCGCCTGGACGACGGCGCGTTGTTGGGGGTGGACCTGCGTCGGCTGATCGATGAGCAGTTCACCGTCAGCACGCTGGCCGATATCAACCAGTCTTTCGGCGGCGAAACACCATTCAGAAGCCTGACCGGCAGTATGCGGGCCGAGTCCGGAGTGATCGCGTTGCCGGATCTGAGCCTGGACGCGGCTGATTTCGGCGCTAGCGGCCGGGGTCAGCTGGATTTCGCTGCCGGGGAAGTGGCTTACCGGCTGGATCTGCGACTGGGAGAGGCGCTGGTCGAGCGCCTGCCGCGCCAGCTGGCGCGCGCGACCGGTGGCGTGGTGCCGTTGACTGTCGCCGGCCCGTTGGCGCGTCCGGTGGTTCGGGTTGATCTGGCTTCGATGGCCGAAGAGGCAATTCAGCGCCAGCTCGAGGACCGCTTGCTGGAGCGGTTGCGGCAGCCGGACCCGGTGCCGCAAGAGCCTGAACAGGGTGAGGAAACCGAGTCTGAAGCCGAGCCCCAGCGCCGCGTACGCAGTAGCGATTTGTTACTGCGCACGCTGCGTGAACGTCAGGAACGCGAGCGCGAGCCACCACCTTAAGGTTCTTTGAACAACGCGGCGCGCCGTTGCATGACTGCGGTTCGTTGTCTCCGGCGGGGTAGAATGAGGTTATGGCACAAGCCCACCTCAGCAAGGACCTTGACGTGTGCAAACGAGCGCTCGATCTAGCGACGCTCGGCCAGTCGCAACAGGCTTTGGTCAATTTTGTCTTTGAGGGCGCTCAACCGGTGTGGCCGTCGACGGATATCGGTCTGCGCTGGCTCGGCGGTGACCTGTCTTGTGAACAGTGGTTGGCGTCAGCGCCGGTTCGTTTCGGGCGCGGAGACTCCTGGAATTGGTCCCGTAATGACGACTTCCTGGCCGTTTCCCTGGTCGCCGCCGACGACGGTGATCCGGCCGAAACCACCGCGCGGTTCTACCGCGAGTTGATCGCCACCGTGCGCTCAGCCGGTTACCCTCATCTGCTGCGAATCTGGAACTATTTGTCCGATATCAACGGCGGAGACGGCGACAACGAACGCTATCGCCGTTTTTGCATGGGGCGTGGCCAGGCGTTGGCCGAAGCCGGTCTGGAAGATACACGGATGTGCGCGGCAACGGCGATCGGTACCCATGACGATCGTTTCCGCCTGCTGGCGCTGGCAGGCCGGACGCCGGGCCGCTCGGTCGAAAATCCCCGTCAGGTGAGCGCTTGGGACTACCCGCCCATCTATGGGCCGCGCAGCCCCGCTTTTGCCCGCGCGACCGCGGTGAATCTGGACGACCAGCGCACGGTGCTGCTGGTGTCGGGCACTGCCAGTGTGGTGGGTCATGCCACCGCGCATCCTGGTGACGTGCTGGCCCAGACGGATGAGGCCGTCAGCAATCTGGCGGCACTGCTGGCCGAGGCAGCCAGCGAACTGCAGCGGCCGGCTCTGGCTCGTTTCGGTCGCGAGGCAGCAGCGCGCGTCTATGTGCGACACGCACAGGACTGGCCGGTTGTGTATCAACGGCTCCGCGAGCATTGGCCCAGCCTGCCCCTGGCCGGCTTTCTTGGTGATATTTGCCGGCGCAATCTGCTGGTAGAGATCGAAGCCTGGCACTGCGCCTGATGATCAGTAGAGTGATCGCGTGAAACTTCAATTTCTGACTTGGCCGGAGGTTGAGGCCTATCTGACCCACAGCCGCGCCATCATCATTCCGATCGGTTCGACTGAGCAGCATGGACCGATCGGCATGATCGGTACCGACGCCTTGTGCCCGGAAATCGTCGCCGCGGGCATGGCGGAGCGCCGGAAAATCCTGATTGGACCGACCCTGAGCATCGGCATGGCCCAGCATCATCTGGCCTTCCCCGGCTCGGTAAGTCTGCGGCCGTCGACGTTGATCCAGGTGGTCTCCGATGTGGTCGAGTCTCTGGCCGGCCAGGGCTTCTCGCACTTTTTCTTTCTCAACGGCCACGGCGGCAATATCGCCACGGTCCAGGCTGCTTTTTCCGAAATCTGGGCACGGGCCAGTTTCGCCCGCAGTCAGAGCGCGCTTCGCCTGCGGCTGCACAACTGGTTTCAGGGAGAGCGGGTCGGCCAGCTATCGCGGCAGCTATTCGGTGACGGCGAGGGTAGTCACGCCACGCCGTCGGAAATCTCGCTGGTGTTGTCTGCTTATCCCGAGGCCAGCCGTGAGATTGCGCTGGACCCCGAACAGGCACCGTCCGGGCCGATTTTCGATGCCGCTGATTTTCGCCGCCGTCACCCTGACGGCCGGATGGGCGCGCGCTCGGCGCTGGCCTCGGCAGAACATGGCCGGCGACTGCGCGCGGCTGCGGTTGACGATGCGCTCGAGGCGCTGGGGCAGTTTGTCAGTCTGTGACATCCTTGGACCGGCGACCGCGGAGAAGAAGCCGCAAAACTTCCTGAGCCATAACCTTTCAGCGAATAAAGGGTGATGAACTTCACCGTCTGAGCGTTTTGGCATGCGGCGTGCTCGATTGTTCCCGAAAAAGACCGACAGGGGGTTGGTCTTAGCAAAGGAACAAGACAATGTTCAGTCCGCATACTGCCGCTCAAAGTCCCTTCGAAAACCTGTCCGAATTGGATGATCTGTCGCTGAGTTTTGCCTATCAGCCCATCGTCGAAGGTCGGCAGGCCGAAGTCGTTGCTTATGAGGCCACGGTGCGAGGCGTCGCCGGCCAACCTGCCAAGACCATCTTGTCGCGGATTCGCCCTGAAAATCGTGAGCGTTTTGACCAGGCGATTCGGCTACGGGCGATTCG
>SLJA01000214.1 GCA_007135355.1 Wenzhouxiangella sp. | reverse complement strand
GCGCTGATCGTGCGCCAGCGCGGAGTGATCGGCATCGAGCTGCTGCAGCGCCAGGTGTTTGCCCGGGTCATGCGCGAACAGCTTGAAACCGCCCAGCAGCGCATCGTTTCCGGCGGTCCCAACCTGATCCTGCGCGTAGTGATCCTCCTGATCATTCTGGCCACTGCCTGGGTCCTGGCCGGGCTGGCGCGCAAACTCATGCGGGCTTTTCTGTCCATACGCCACGTCACTCTGACCCGATTGTCGGGCGAGGTCCTGGTTTCGGTGATTGGCATTGTCGTCTTCTTGTTCGGCGTGATCGTGGCGCTGTCCAGCCTCGGCGTCTCGGTCGGACCCATGCTGGCCGGCTTGGGGATCGCCGGCATCATCATCGGCTTTGCCCTGCAGGACTCGCTCGGCAATCTGGCCTCGGGCGCGATGATCCTGATGTATCAACCCTATGACGTCGACGATCACGTGCGCGTCGGCGATGTCGAGGGGGTCGTCAAAAAGATGAACCTCGTGGCTACGACCATTACCACCTTCGACAACCAGGTACTGGTGGTGCCGAACAAGAGCATCTGGGGCGGGACCATCGTCAATCTCACCGCCAGCAAGGTGCGACGGGTCGATATTGAGGTCTCCTTCAGCTACGACGAGGACATTGATTTCGTCGAGGGAGTACTGCTGGAAGAAATGGCGGCCGAGGACCGGGTTTTGAAAACGCCCGAGGCCACGGTCCACATCGGCAGATGGGACGACTCTTCGGTCACCATGATGGCCAAGCCGTGGGTGCGCACAGCCGACTACTGGGGCACGATGCGCGCCCTGATCAAGCGCTTCAAGCAACGCTTCGACGCCGAAGGCATCCAGATTCCGTTCCCGCAGCGCGACGTGCATGTCTACGAGCACGGTGCCCCGCCGGAAAAGCCGAAGCGTCGCACGCTTGACCGGCGCGCAAGGGGCCAGCGGGAAGACCAGTCTCCACCCGGGCAGGAAGAAGACGAAAACTGAGCGCCGGCCGCGACCGGCCCGGGGCGGTACGAGCGTTGACAGCAGCCTGCGCTAATCTGCATCGATGAGCGCGAAATCCGCAAACGACCGACTGTTCGTCTATGGCACCCTGCGCCGAGGCTCGGGCAGCGCCGCCCACGACTGGCTGTCCCAGCGCGCCGAACTGCTCGGCCAGGCCTGGTGCCAGGGCCGCCTGTACCGAATCGCGCATTATCCAGGGCTGGTGCTCTCGGAAGATACTCACGACCGGGTGTTCGGCGAGGTTTACCGGCTGCATCAGCCGGAATCGACCCTGGCCGCGCTGGACCGCTACGAGGAATGTGGACCCGGCTTCCCGGAGCCGACCGAATATGTGCGCCGCGAACTGCCGGTCACGCTGAACAGCGGAGAACCACTCATGGCCTGGGTTTACCAGTACAACCGCACGGTCAGCGAAGATGCGTGGATTCCCGGCGGTGATTTTCTGGCCTGAGCGATTGCCATGGAATTGCCCGGCACCCACCATGCAGTGATTGGTGGGGCCAGCCCTGGGAGGTTTCGGTCAGTAGTGATAACGGCCCTGCAGGAATTCGACGCGATCGTGCTTGACGAGGTAAACGCATCGATGCTCCTGAGTGATGCGACGAGACCAGACATCCGGACCGAGATATTTCAGAGGTTCAGGCTTGCCAATGCCCCTGACTGGGTCGCGCAAGATCTCCTTGACCAACTTGAGCAGACGCCGCGCGATGCGGGCATCTGTATTGACCCAGTGCTCCAGGTCTTCGTCAAACTCGGGATGGCAAACTGCCAGGCGTTTGCGCTCAGTCATTTTCTCCGATCATCTGCTCCAGTTCGCTGATCGGCGTTGGTGGCAGGCTGTCGCCCCGGGCGCGTGCCAGGGCCGTCAGCAGACGTTGCGCATTTTGCGGTGAGCGCAGCACGTGGGCGGTTTCGATCAGGCTTTCCAGCTCCTCGGCATCGATCATGGCCACGGCACCGCCGGAGCGGCGTCGCACGATGATCACCTCCCGATCATAGACCGCTCGATCCATCAAGGCTTTCAACTGGGCACGTGCCTGGCTGTAGGTGGTTTCGATGGTCATGGTGGCGTGGGTGCTTCTGTACAGATTCATTGTACGTGATAGAAGGCGCCTGGATCAGCCAGGAATCGGTGACTTGAGTCCTGGCATTGGCGCCTGGCTTGGACTTGGTTGCTGCGTGTCCTACAATTGTCAGACAAATGAACTGACATGGAAGGACCTCCCATGGGTGGAATCAGCGTCCGGCTTCCGGCCGATGTCGAACGCGCGTTGGATCAGGAAGCGGAATTGAGTCAGCGCAATCGCTCGGAACTGGTCCGCGAAGCCGTGGGCGAATACCTCGATCGCCGGCGCAAGCAGCGCCAGCTTGAAGAAATGAAGGCCGCTGCGCGGACGGCCTATGCCGAGCCGTCGCTGTGCGCGGAAGATCAGCGACTGCAGGCAGACTTCGAGGAGGCCGATGCGCTGGACGAAGCTGACGACGTGCAGGCGCCGGAATCGCCTTGGTGGCAGTGATCCGCCGCGGCGAGATCTGGGTCGCCAATCTCAACCCCACGCGCGGGGCGGAAGTCGGCAAGGTCCGGCCGGTCCTGGTGCTGCAGGCCGACTGGCTGACGGAGCAAAACGCGCCCACGGTGGTGATTGTGCCGCTCACCACCCAAGCCCGCCCCGAACTCGACGCATTGCGCGTCACCATCCCGGCGCGTGACCGACTGTTGAAAGATTGCCAGGCGATTCCGGAAAAGGTTCGGGCCCTGGATCGCCGCCGTTTCGGGGCCGGACCGCTGACGCGAGCAAGCGAGGCAGAACTGGCACTGATTGAGCAGCGTGTCAGCGCGGTCCTTGGCCTGTGGCCCTGACGATTGCGCAGCTGGGTTCCGGCGCCAACTTCAGCCGCTGCCGCCGCTACCGCTACACCCTTTGGCGGCGCTGGGACCTTGAGCGTCCGCTGGTGATGATCATCGGACTCAATCCATCGACCGCCGATGCGCGCCACGATGACCCGACCATTCGTCGCTGCATCGGCTTTGCCCGCGACTGGGATTACGGCGGGCTGGTGGTGACCAACCTGTTCGCCTTCCGCGCCACCTATCCGGCTGATCTCAAGGCCGCCGCCGACCCGGTCGGACCGCGAAATGATGTCTGGATCCGGCGCATGGCAGGCCAGGTTGAAACCATCGTGGCGGCCTGGGGCAATGACGGGATCTGGCTGGATCGCTCAGTGCGGATGCGTCGGATGCTGGCTGGTCGGCTCCATTGCCTGCGCCTCAATGCATGCGGCGAGCCGGCGCATCCGCTTTACCTGCCGGCCGGGCTGGCACCGAGGGAATGGTAAAAATAAGGGTTCGGGGTTCAGGTTTCAGGGGGCCAGGGTTGGCCGATGTGGCTGGCATCGTAGCCGGGTAGGGCGTTGATGGCGGTGCGTAGGTCGGCGTCGGTCTGGAGCAGCTTGAGTAGTTCGGCAAGCCGCGCGCTGACCGGCTTGGTCTTGCGGAAGGCCAGCAAATAATGCTCGCGCACCATCGGCACGAAATCCAGGCCGAAGCGCTCGGCGGCGGCTTGAACGCCGAAGCTTGCATCGGCGGCACCACTGGCCACCATCGCGGCCACCGCCAGGTGGGTGAATTCCTCGGCCTTATAGCCGTGGATGTCAGTGGGCTGGATGTCGGCCTGGTCCAGCAACTCATCGAACAGCAGACGCGTGCCTGAACCCGCCTGGCGATTGAGAAAGCGCAGACCGTTGCCGGCCAGATCACTGATTGTGCGCACGCCGAACGGGTTGCCGAAGGGCAGAATGAGTCCTTGGTTGCGATCGACGAAGCGTACCGACTGAAATTCATCGCTGGGCAGCAGACGGCGGAAATCGGCTTCAATGTGGCGGGATTCCGCTAGATCGGGAACATGGTATCCGGCCAGATCGCAATGGCCCGCGGCCAACTGGCGGACGGCATCCAGGCTGCCTCGATAAACCATGTTGAAACTGAATTTGCCGCTGGCGAGCAGGCGTTCGCGCAGCAACTCGATGGCCAGATCATGGCTGGCGACCAGTCGCAGTGGCGTCGATTCAGCCGTCAGGGCGGTCAGTTCTTGTTCGATTTCGGCAGCGAAACTGTCAACAGCGGGCCGCAGTCTCGCTTCGGCGCGGCGCCGAGACCACAACAGAGCTCGGCCGAGTCGCGATAGCGAGGCACCACGGCCCCGCTCCAGTTCGACCAGCGCTGAGCCCAGGTGATCTTGCCACTGCCGCATCATTCCCCAGGCATGCCGGTAAGACACGCCGCAGTCGACCGCGGCGCGGCGCAGTGACTGGCCGCGCTCTACCGCTTCAAGCAGAGCAAAGACCAGCGGATCCAGGGTCTGGATGTCGCTCTGGCCCATCGCCCACTGAATGTCGAGTTTCACTTTCACGCGGAGAGACTGCCTGAACGCCTGCTCACCCTTCCTATACGGGGGATGCCGGTAAAAGGTCTGTCGAAGAGGCCTCTGGACCAAATCAATGGTCGAAAAGTTATGTTCCATTTTGCCATTATCTGAGGCTCAGCATATGAGTCCATGCTTCTACTGCCGATAAGATAGACTCGGCCCTCGAACTGTCCGGAGCAACAAACAAAAGTATGGCACACCAAAACATAACTTGCTCATGAGCGGCCGCTGAAAGCTCGCTATGGATCAGAACCCGTTTGCCCAGGCTTTCCAACTGATCGTGCAGATGGATCCGGCCCTGGCGGGCATTGTCAGTCTGTCGTTGAAGGTCAGCCTGTCTGCCGCGGCTATTGCCGCTGTTCTGGGCTTGCCGCTGGGGGCGGCGCTGGCCTTGTATCGTTTTCGTGGCCGAGGTGCTGCGGTGGCGGGGCTGAATGCCTTGATGGGGCTGCCGCCGGTGGTCGCCGGGCTGATGGTCTACCTGCTGCTCTCGCGCGCCGGTCCGCTGGGCTCCTGGGGCTTGCTGTTCACCCCGACCGCCATGGTCATTGTCCAGACTTTATTGGTGTTTCCGATCATTGCGGCCCTGTCGCGCCAGATCATCGAAGATCTGTGGGAGGAGTACCGCGAGCAACTGCAGTCACTGGGTTCGAGCCGCCTGCGCGCTATTCCGACCTTGCTCTGGGACGCCCGATTCTCGCTGATCACCGCAGTGCTGGCCGGCTTTGGCCGGGCCAGCGCCGAGGTCGGCGCGGTGTTGATTGTCGGCGGCAATATCGATGGCGTGACCCGGGTCATGACCACAGCCATTGCGCTGGAAACCAGCCGCGGCAACCTGGCTCTGGCGCTGGGCCTGGGGCTGGTGCTGATGATGCTCGGTTTACTGGTCAATCTGACCATCTATCTAATCGGTGAACAGGCCAGACGGAGACGAGGATGAGTACCACGCCGACGATCCATGGCTCTCCTAAGGGCCTGTTGCCGCTGGCTCTGAGCGGGGTCAGGTTTCAGCGGGGAGACCAGGTCCTGCTATCGGAGGTGAATCTGACCATCGGTCCGCGCGGCAAAACCATCGTGCTCGGACCCAATGGCGCTGGTAAAAGCCTGTTGATGCGCCTGTGCCATGGACTGGTCCAGCCCAGCGGCGGACTCGTTCGCTGGGCGCTGGATGAGCGCGCTGCCGCGACAGCTATTCGGCATCGCCAAGCCATGGTTTTTCAACGCCCGGTTCTGCTGCGGCGCAGCGCCCTGGCCAATGTCGCCCATGCGCTGGCTCTGCAGGGCGTGCCCCGCCGACAGCGCAGTGAACGCGCCGCCGAAGCCTTGGAACGATTCGGGCTTCTGCCTCTGGCAACCCGCTCGGCGCGTGTGATGTCCGGTGGCGAGCAACAGCGCCTGGCTCTGGCTCGGGCCTGGGCGCTGCGGCCGGAAATCCTGTTTCTGGATGAGCCGACTTCTGCCCTGGATCCTTCAGCGGTCAAGGCCGTGGAAGACGCGGTGCTGACCTTCCACGAGGCCGGCACCCGCATCGTCATGACCACCCATGACCTCGGCCAGGCACGCCGGCTGGCCGACGATGTGGTCTTCCTGTGCAACGGCCGTCTGCTTGAGCACACGCCGGCCGCACAGTTTTTCTGCGATCCGCAAACCCCGGAGGCGGCCGCGTTTTTGCGCGGCGACTTGGTTTGGTAAGCGCCGCCTGAGTTCACGGGTCCCCTACCATCAAGGAGCATATTCATGTTGCCAAAACTGACTCGCAGCGTTTACCCCTTGTCGGCGGTGCTGTTGCTGACGTTCGCTCTGCTCTGGGGCTCGGGCGCATTGGCCAGCCCGCCGTTCATTTTGGTGGCCTCGACCACCTCGACTGAACAGTCCGGCTTGTTCAGCCACATCACACCAAAATTCACGCAGGCCACCGGGATCGAGGTGCGCGTGGTGGCTGTGGGTACCGGTCAGGCCTTTGCCATTGCCCGCGCCGGCGACGCCGACATCCTGTTCGTGCATGACACGGTCGGCGAGGAGCAGTTCGTCGCGCAGGGTTATGGCGTGGAACGCAGAGACGTGATGTTCAACGATTTCGTCATCATCGGCCCTTCTGATGATCCCGCCGGGATTGCCGCTGCCGCAAGCGCGGTGGAGGCCATGCAACGCATCGCGGCAGTCGAGGCAGCGTTTGCTTCTCGCGGTGACGATAGCGGTACGCATCGCGCCGAACAGCGGCTGTGGCAACGGGCTGGCATCGAGCCGGCCGGGCGCTGGTATCGCTCGCTGGGCAGCGGTATGGGCCCGACACTGAACACGGCGGCCGGGATGGATGCCTACGTCGTGGCCGACCGCGGGACCTGGTTGAACTTCCATAACCGCCAGAACCTGGTCATCCTGTTCCAGGGCGATGAGGTGCTGTTCAACCCCTACGGCAGCGTGCTGATCAACCCTGAGCGCCATCCGCACCTGAAACATGACCTGGCCATCCAGTGGCACGAATGGCTGGTCTCTCCGGACGGCCAGGCCGCAATCGCCAGTTACGAAATTAACGGCGAGCCGCTGTTTTTTCCGAACGCGGACTGAGGTTTTCCGACGGGATGTCGCGCCTCGGCAGATTTCAGCAACAGCCTCTGCGCCCGACGCGATAGGCCGTCCTCGGGCGGGACCTTCTGCTGAAGGCCTCGCCACCGCGTCGAACTG
>SLJA01000289.1 GCA_007135355.1 Wenzhouxiangella sp. | reverse complement strand
GCGGCCAAGTACGCCTCCAGCTTCTACGGCCCGTTCCGCGACGCGGTGGGCTCGGCGGCCAACCTGGGGAAATCGGGCAAGGAATCCTTCCAGATGGACCCGGCCAACAGCGACGAGGCCCTGCACGAGGTCGCACTGGACCTGGAGGAAGGCGCCGACATGGTGATGGTCAAGCCGGCCCTGCCCTACCTGGACATCATTCGCCGCATCAAGGACGAGTTCGGCGTGCCGACCCTGGCCTACCACGTCTCCGGCGAGTACGCGATGCTGAAAGCCGCGGCTGCCAACGGCTGGCTGGATGGCGACAAGGTGATGCTGGAATCACTGCTCTCGATCCGCCGCGCCGGGGCCGACGCCATCCTGAGCTACGCCGCGCTGGAAGTGGCCGAGCGACTGCAGGGCAACATCGCTTGAGCCGAGCGCTGAAGCTGGCCCTGTTCGGCGACCCGGTCGAACACTCGCGCTCGCCGGAGATTCACCGGCGTTTCGGCGAGCAGACCGGTGTGGAACTCGAGTACACGACCATCCGCTGCAGCTCGCCCGAGTTCGGGCCGCGCTTTGCCGCTTTCATCGTGGCTGGCGGCAGCGGCGCCAACCTGACCCTGCCGCTCAAGCAGGCCGGGCTGGCAGTGTGCCAGCAGGTAGACCCCGACGCCCGCGCCGCGCGCGCGGTCAACACGCTGGTCAAGCGTGCCGACGGTTGGCACGGCTACAACACCGACGGACCGGGCTTGCTGCTCGATCTTCAAGGCTTAGGCATCCCGGTGACGGATCAGCGCATTCTGGTCATCGGCGCCGGTGGTGCGACGGCCGGCATCCTGGCTCCGCTGCTGGCGCAATCGCCGCGGCTGCTGGCGATCCTCAATCGCACCGGAGCGCGCGCCGAAGCGCTGGCCGAAAAGCATGCCCATCGCGGCCATGTCATCGGCGGCGGCTTCGAACACAGCGAGGCACTCAAGGACTTCGATTTGCTGATCCAGGCCGGCAGCAGCGGGCATCACGGCATTCTGCCGCCGCTCCAGCGGCGCTGGCTCAAGCCCGGCGCCCAGGCCTATGACCTCAACTACGGACCCGCCCATCGCGCGTTCGCCGACTGGTGCCGGGAACACAAGCTGCCTTGCCACGACGGCCTGGGGATGCTGGTCGGCCAGGCGGCGCTGGCTTTCGAGATCTGGACCGGTCAGTTACCGGACACGGCACCGGTAGTGCAGGCCTTGCGCGCCTTCTAGCTGACCACGGTCACCGGGGTGCGGGTATGGCGCAGCACCTTGTCCGAGACGCTGCCGAGCAGCAGCGCGCCCATACGCGTCTGGCCGCGCCGGCCCATCACCAGCAGCACGTCGCGGGCGTTGTCCAGGTACTTGAGGATCTCTTCGGCCACATCACCGATCAGGGCCACCTCGGTGGGCGCCGGATCGCGGTCGCTGAGTTCGTTCAATACCTGATCAAACGCCCGCCTGGCCGCGCTGTCGCGCGCATGGGTGATATCTTCAGTGCTCATGCCGAGGGCCCCGGCGATATCGCTGGACATCATGGGAAAGCAGTGCAACAGCACCAGCTCGGCCTGCATGCCATCGGCCAGGCGGGCGCCAATGCGCGCGGCCTGCATCGCGGTGCTGGAGCCATCGACTGCCACGATGATCTTGCGAAATCCGCTCATTGCGTCATCCTCCGCGTCAGAAAACCTGCCATTCCCATCATGCCACAGCGCGAGACCGGGACTTGCGTTTCTCGCACTGAACCGACACCACCGAGCGCACGCCCTCTTCATCCACCAGCGCACTCAGGCGGCCACCCCAGACACAGCCGGAGTCCAGGCAAGCCACGCGGTTGGTGATCATCAATCCCAACATGCCCCAATGACCGAACATCAGCAGCCAGCCGTTCCATTCCGGGTTCAAATGCTCAAACCAGGGCCGCATGCCCATGGGCGTCAAGCGCGGATTGCTCTTGGCGTTGAGATCAAGACGCCCGTTGGCGTCACAAAAACGCATCCGCGTGAACACATTGGTAATCGCGCGCAGGCGTTTGTAATGCGGCTGACTGGGACGCCAGCGGCGCGGGCGGTCCCCGTACATGTGGCGGAAGTAGTTATCCGGGTCGGTGGCCAGCGCCTGTTCCAACTCGGCGGCCCGGGCCGCCGTCTTCTTCGGACCCCAGCGCGGGTCGGTGCCAGCGTGAATCAGCGCCAGGCGCCGTTTGCTGCTTTGCCAGTACAGCGGCTGGAGGCGCAGCCAGTCCAGTAATTCCAGACCGTCTGGCGCGTCCAGAATGGCTTCGAACTCGGCGTTGCGCTGCAGGCGGCGCGGCGCGTGGCCATGAGCATAGGCCAGCAGGTGCAGGTCGTGGTTGCCCAGCACGGCCATGGCGGCATCGCCGCAGGAACGGATCAAGCGCAGGGTTTCCAGCGACTGACCGCCGCGATTGACCAGGTCACCGGCAAAACGCAGGCGGTCAGCGGCCGGGTCAAAGCGCAGCCGGTCAAGCAGGCGCGCCAGCGAGTCGTGGCAACCTTGGACATCACCAATAAAAATCTGTCGTCTCATGCCCGCCATTCTAAAGAGGCGCGCTGCCGGTCTGGTGCTTGGCCCTCACATTGAACCGTTCGGACGCAGGCAAACCACTACATCGGCATGACCCGGCAATTGGTCGATCACGCGCTGCCGCACCCGCTCGGCAACCCGGTGGCCTTCCAATACCGTCAGCCGGTCATCGACACCGATGCGCACATCGACAAAGATTCTCCCACCCATCCGTCGCGAGCGTAGCCGGCCATGACCGCGCACTCCCTCGACAGCGGCGATGGTGGCCGCAAGAGCATCCAGCTCCCGGGCTGACAAGCCGGTATCGACCAACTCGGCCGCAGCCTCGCCAAGCAGCCGCCAGCCTACCCAGCCGAGCATGATGGCGACAATGGCCGCCGCCACCGCATCCAGCCACAACAGGCCGGCCAGGGCACCGCCAATGCCAATGATGACCACAATGGAAGACAGTGCATCACTGCGATGATGCCAGGCGTTGGCGCGCAGCAGCGCCGAGTCGGTCCGACGAGCCACAGCCACGGTGTAGCGGAACAGCGCTTCCTTGCCCAGTACCGACACTGCGGCAATCCCAAATGCCACCCAGCCGGGTGCCAGCAAGCGCTCCGGGTTGAGCAAGCGCGAAACCGAATCGATCATGAACCCGGCCCCGATCATCAGCAACAGCAGCCCCACCCCGAGGGTGGCCAGGGTTTCGATGCGGGCGTGGCCGTAGGGGTGGTTATGGTCGGCTTCCAACGAGCCCCAGCGCGAAGCCAGCAGCACCAGGGCGTCGCTGAGCAGGTCGGATAGCGAATGCACGCCATCGGCGATCAGGGCCTGAGACTGGCCGATCAAACCGCCGATGATCTTGGTCACCGACAGCACCAAATTAACTGCTGCGCCGACCAGCGTTGCGCGGCGCTTGTCCGGCCAGGTCGAGGTGCTCATGCCGATCTTGCCACCCGGCGATCGAAGCTCACGAAAGTCAGGGCGTACGGATTGTCGGCATCGCCAGGGCGCGCTCGGACGGCGCGCACGCGCCAATCCCGCAGGTCGAACTCAGGGAAACGTGTGTCGCCCTCAATCGCGGCATCGATCAGGGTCAGCTCCAGCCGCGCGGCCAGCGGCAGAGCCTCGCGGTAAACCTGACCGCCGCCGATCACCATCAACGTTTCGGCACCGCTACCCAGCGCCACGGCCTCCGCCAGGCTGGTCGCCGGCAACACACCAGCAGGCAACTCGGGGTGTCCACGGCTGATCACGATATTGGTCCGTCCGGGCAACGGGCGGCCAATCGATTCAAAGGTACGCCGGCCCATCAGCACCGGATGGCCCAGGGTCAAGGCCTTGAAGTGGGCCAGGTCGGCCGGCAGGTGCCAGGGCATGCCGCCGGCGTCACCGATCACCCGCCCACGCGCCATGGCTGCCACCAGCACCAGACGGGGACCGGCGACACTCATGGCAACACCGGATCCAGACGCGGGTCGCCCGGGCGTGCGGCCACCTTGACCAGCAGCGCGTCGGCCAGGTCGGCCCGGGTGGCCTGATAGGACTCGATGCCGAAAATCGCCATCATCTCGAGCACCAGGATGAGGTTGGTAACCTGGGTGTCGGCATATGGATCATCCAGAGCAGCGTCATCCAGGCCGAGCCGGCGCTGCAGAGTTGCGGCCAGCAGGCCGCGGGTCAACTCATCACCCGGCTGCCGTCCCGCCTGGCCAATCAGGCTGGCACCGTGCACACCGCCGACCCCGACCACTCGTGCACCGCTTGCAATCAGCTCGAGCAGCGCGGCCGGCACTTCTTCCTGAATCTGCGACCGGACCACGCCGGCCAATTGCTCGGCTTCTTCCGGGCCGATCGGGTTGGGGCTAGCAACACCAGGCGGGCGACCCAGTTCGACCATCGCCAGGTTGCGAAAAGATACCGCCGCCAACTGGCTGTTGAAGTGCTCAAACGCGCCATCGTCAGGCCTGCGCCAAACGAGCTGCTGACTGCCGGCGCCAATATCCCACACCAGCAGCGGCGCCGCGCTGGCCGCATTCGCCTCGATCAGGCGATAAGCCAGTTCACCCTCTTCACGCTGACTGATGATGGCGGCCTTCAGGCCCAGCTTGCGCTCCCAATCGCTCACCAGAAGGGGGGCGTTGGCCGCACGGCGGAAAGCGGCCGTAGCCACTCCGAAGCAGTGCTCGGCCCCCAGCTCGCGCGCGGCATCCACCAGTTCGGCCAGGATGCGCGTGGACTGCTGGATGATCTCGGCCGAGAAAGCACCGTCATCCTGCCGGGCCAGATCATCGGCAAACCCGATCGCCGCTTCCCGCCGCAGCAGGATCCGCTCCTCTGGCCGCGCGCAGTCGGCCACATCGGCGACCTGCATGCGAGTGGTGCCCGACCCAATATCAAAAGCGGCCACGATACGCGGCTGACACACCGAATCCGCCGCCCCGGAACCGGCGGAAAGCAGCAACACCAGGCCCGCGGCAACGCCCCAAACTGACCGCCAGGCTGACCGAACCCGCCGCATGCTTATCCGTGTTCCGTGGCGCCGGTCATACGGCGACCGCCGCGCGAATGGCCGGGTGGCATTGATACCCCTCGAGCACGAAGTCCTCGTAGACGAACTCTTCCAGGCTCCGGCGCTCCGGATTCAGCCGCATCCGCGGCAGCGGATAGGGCTCCCGCGCCAGCTGGGTGTCCACCTGATCCAGGTGATTCAGATAGATGTGGGCATCACCAAAGCTATGAATATAGTGACCGGGCTGCAGACCGGTCACCTGCGCCATCATCAAGGTGAGCAAGGCGTAGGAGGCGATGTTGAACGGCACGCCGAGAAACAGATCGGCCGAGCGCTGGTACAACTGGCAGCTCAGGCGGCCTTCGGCGACATAGAACTGGAACAGGCAGTGGCATGGTGCCAGAGCCATGCGGCCGGCCGCCACATTGGCCTGGGGCGAGAGCGACTCGTCGGGCAAATCGGCTGGATTCCAGGCCGACACCAGGTGGCGGCGCGAGTCCGGCCGGGTCCGGATCTGCTCGACCAGCTGCGCGATCTGGTCGATGCCGCGGCCATCCGGTGCGGGCCAGGAGCGCCATTGGGTGCCATACATTGGCCCCAGGCTGCCGTGGGCGTCAGCCCACTCGTCCCAGATGCTGACGCCGTTGGCATGCAGATAGCCAAGGCTGGTATCACCGGAGAGAAACCACAGCAGCTCGTGAATGATGGAGCGCAGGTGCAGCTTTTTGGTCGTCACCAGTGGAAACCCTTCGGCCAGGTCGAAGCGCAGCTGATGGCCGAATGAACTGAGGGTTCCCACTCCGGTCCGGTCAGCTTTGCGCACGCCTTGATCGCGCACCTGACGCAACAACTCCAGATATCCCCTCATGCCGATTTCCCGCGGTAGGCAAAGACCATCAACGCGGCGCCGGCGAGGATCATGGGCAGCGACAGCAGCTGGCCCATGCTCATCCAGTCCAGCGCCACGAATCCGAGGTGTGCATCCGGCTCGCGGAAGAACTCGGCGATGAAGCGGAACACGCCATAGCCCATCACAAATAGCCCGCCGACCGCGCCAACCGGGCGCGGTCGGGCCGAGAACCACCATAACAGCACAAACAGAGCCAGCCCCTCCAGGGCGGCCTGATACAGCTGCGAGGGATGGCGCGCGTGCATGTCCAGCGCCCCGGCCAGGTACTGCTGGTAGAGCGCTTCCGACCAGCGTCCGCCGCGCTCGATGGCGTCGGGGAAAATCACCGCCCAGGGCACATCGGTTTTCCGACCCCACAGTTCGCCGCCGATAAAATTACCCAGGCGTCCCGCGGCCAGCCCCAACGGCACCAGCGGGGCGACGAAATCACCCAGGCGCAGAAAGCCGCAGCCGAGCTTGCGGCCATACAGCCAGAGGGTGACCAGCACGCCGATCAGGCCACCGTGGAAACTCATGCCGCCATCGCGCAGACGGAACAGGAGCCAAGGGTCGCTCAGCAAATCCGAAAAGCTGTAAAACAGCACAAAACCCAGGCGCCCGCCCACCACCACGCCGATGACCCCCCAGAACAGCAAGTCGCCCACCTGCTCGGGCGTCAGCGGTGCGTCGGCCCGCCGTGCCCGATAGCGCCCCAGCAGCCAGAACAGGCCAAAAGCGACCAGGTACATCAGGCTGTACCAGTAAATGCCAAAACCGCCGATGGAAAAGGCGATGGGGTCGATCTGATGGTAGTAGAAGCTGCTCATGCGGGATCGCTCTATGCGCTTCAGAGAACAGGGGATACTGGACTCGCTAGTTTACCGCGCTATCCGGAAAACGGTTGGGGAGGTCAGTCCAGTGCGAATTCAATAGCTGGGCATGACCCGAACCGCAACGCCCTTCAGGTAACGCGTGAACGGCATCGCCGGCAGCACCGGATGGTCCGGCGCCTGCTCCAGGCGCATGACCACCTGCAAATCGCGATCGATATGGCGCGCGGCCTGGCGCAAGGTGTCGACGAATCGCTCCTCAAACACATGCGCCGAGCACGAACAACTGACCAGCAGACCACCGGGGCGCAGCAGACGCAGCGCTTTTTCGTTGATGCGACGATAAGCCGAAAGGGCGACCTTGACATCGCGGG
>SLJA01000110.1 GCA_007135355.1 Wenzhouxiangella sp. | reverse complement strand
GTGCGCCTGCGCCGCGATGAAATCGCCGTGCGCTGCCTGGGCTGTGGCGCGAGTCCGATCACACTGTCCATGGTCGATGTGCTGCGCGGCCTGCCGCTAGCGCATTTGCATGCTTATGAATTATCTGCGCGCGGCCCGCTGTGCGCGTTCCTGGCTCGATGCGTTGCCAGTCTGACCAAGTCGGAGTACCGGGATGGCGCCCTGCCGGGCGAGCTGCGCGACGGGATACGCCATGAAGACGTCCAGGCACTCAGTTTCCCCGACCAGTGTTTTGATTTGTGCACATCCACCGAGGTGTTCGAGCATGTCCCGAACGACCGCCAGGCCATGCGCGAAATGCTGCGGGTACTCAAACCCGGCGGATATTTCATCTTCACCGTGCCGCTGACCGAAAATCCGCACACCGTCGAGCGCGCCCGGCTCAAGGATGACGGCACGATCGAGCATCTGGCAACACCGGAATATCACATCGACCCCGCTCGCGGCGGCAGCGCCATTCTGGCTTATCGCAACTACGGCCAGGATATTGTCGAGCGCCTGCTCGAAGCGGGCTTTGGAAGCGCTGAAATCCGCCTGCCACAGGCGCTACCGTGGGCCTATGAACGTCCCATAGTCGTTGCTCGTCGGTCTTGAAGCCGCAGCCTGAGGCAACAGCGGCCAAGCGATTATCGGGGGAACATCAAGTGTCGGAATCGGCTTCTTGACGTTGTTTTCGCAGCCGAAGGGCCAGCACGATCGCGGCCAGCAAGAATGACAATAGCCAGATGGCGATGGTTTCGACCTGACCGAATCTAGGCTGGTAGGCTCGTTCCATGCTCAGCGGCCCGGTGGTCTTGTTCATCGCGGCATCATAAAGTGGGGCCGCTGCGGCACCGACGCCGGATTCGGGCACGCCGGAGATCTCCAGCCAGCACACGGTGCCGCCCTGGAGCTCGAATTCAATCTCACCCATTTCGGCCGGAATCACTCGATAGTCGACGCCATTAACGTTGAACGGTCGCAGTCGTTCCTGCAGATCCTCACAGTTCTGGCCGATTACGGTGACCAGAGCGTAGCGGCCAACTTCCTGCCCCGGCATGAGCAGCCCGGCGGCGATCGACAGCAACAGATAAAAGATCAGCAGGAAAAATACAAAGCGCAGCACGACCACCATGGGCCGGCTGACGGCTTCGGTCAAGCCGCTGGGATTATCGGGTGGGCGCTGCATCGTGGTTTGCAAAACCGGTTATAGAAGACTTGCCACCCTAGCAAAGGTGTCGCGAATTTGCCAGGCGATCAAGCACAATTGCCGCAGCCGCGGCGTCGGCGGACGAGCCGACGGATTTTCAGCACGCGGAGCAGTCTTCCACCGGAAGGCCGGAGCGTATCCAGCCGGGTCCGAAGCTGCTGCCCAGCATTCCCTCCGGTACGTGATAGATGCGGGTAAAGCCCCACTGCTGCAGGGCCGGCACCACTTGGCTGGTGCGGTTGCCGGTGCGGCAGATCAGTACCAGGGCGGCGTCGGTATTGCCCTCGACGGCGGCCAAAACGTCGCGCAAAAAACCCTGTCCGCCTTCCGGGTGGCCCATGCTGACCCGCACCGCGCCTTCCGGAACTCCGATATCACGCCATTCTTCGGGCTGGCGAATGTCAATCAGCACGACTTCGCCGGCTTCCTGCAAGGCGCGGGCGTCAACCGCCGTGAGACTGGGCAAAGCGTTCTGGGCGGCGATCGGCAATGCCCACAGTAGGGTCAGAACAATGGCGAATCGAAACATGGGCAAACCTCGTCAAACTACTGCAAGTGATCTCCCATATTAGCAAAATCTGATGACAGGCCGATTTGATCCCGCACAACTCGTAACAACTTGCACTTGACAAAGCATCCCGCTTGCACCGACACTCTGGCCCCATGAGTTTCGTCTTCGCCCACAACTGCCTGTGCACCATGTGTATGCCGCGCCCACAAGCTGCGGCGTCACTCGCGTGCTCGTTTCCGTTGATGGATTAGAACCGAAACTTAAAAAACAGCACCGAACCCGACGAAACCCGCAGCGGCCTGACCGATGCGGGTTTTTTCATGCCCGCCTCACGAGGTCTTGGCCCCTGAATCGACACACTTGGCCCGAGTAAAGAAGCTAATGAGGAAAGCGACATGAGCGACCAGAGCAAACGCCCCCTGCACTTTGACACCCTGCAAGTCCACGCCGGCCAGGAGCCGGCGCCCGGCACCAACGCCCGCGCGGTGCCGATCTACCAGACCACCTCGTATACCTTCGATGACGCCGATCACGGCGCGCGCCTGTTCGCGCTGCAGGAGTTCGGCAACATCTACTCGCGCATCATGAACCCGACCGTGGATGTGTTCGAAAAACGCGTGGCCGCATTGGAAGGCGGCGTGGCCGCGGTGGCGACTGCCTCCGGCCAGTCGGCCCAGCTGCTGGCCATCACGACCATCGCACAGGCCGGCGACAACATCGTCTCCAGCGCCTCGCTCTACGGCGGCACTTACAACCAGTTCAAGGTCTCGCTGCCGCGCTTGGGGATAGACGTGCGCTTGGTCGAAGGCGACGACCTAGCTGCGGTCGAAGCGCAGATCGACGACAAGACCAAGGGCATTTATGTCGAATCCATCGGCAATCCCGGCTCGCATATTCCGGATTTCGAGGGTTTGTCGCAACTGGCAAAAAAGCACGGTATCCCGCTGATCGTCGACAACACCTTCGGCGCGGCTGGATTTCTAGTCCGCCCGATTGATCACGGCGCCGATATCGTGGTGCAGTCGGCGACCAAGTGGATCGGCGGCCACGGCACCTCGGTGGGCGGTGTGATTGTCGATGCCGGCAAGTTCGACTGGGGCAATGGAAGATTCCCGCTATTCACCGACCCCGCCCCCGGCTATCACGGGCTGAATTTCTGGGAAGTGTTCGGTCCGGAAGGCCCCTTCGGCAACATCGCCTTCGCTATCCGCGCCCGGGTCGAGGGCCTGCGCGATTTCGGGCCGGCGCTGGCGCCGTTCAATGCATTTTTGTTCCTGCAGGGTCTGGAAACCTTGTCACTGCGCGTGCAGCGCCACGTCGACAATGCCTTGGGCCTGGCCCAGTGGCTGGAAAAACAGCCGGCCGTGGCCTGGGTCGAGTATCCGGGGCTGGAAAATCATCCCTGGCACGAGCGGGCGAAGAAATACCTGACCCACGGCTTCGGCCCGGTGCTGACCTTCGGCATCCGCGGCGGCGAGTCAGCCGGGCGGACTTTCATCAACTCGGTTGAACTGGCCAGCCATCTGGCCAACGTGGGCGATGCCAAGACCCTGGTCATCCACCCGGCCAGCACCACGCACCAACAGTTAAGCGAAGCCGAACGCAAGGCCGCCGGCATCAAGCCGGAGCAGATCCGCGTCTCGGTCGGCATCGAGCATATCGACGACATCATTGCCGACTTCGCCCAGGCGCTGGAAAAGGCCGGGCTGGAGGTTGCGGCATGAGTGAGCCAGGCTCAAGTCAGCGCGAGCTGCTGAGCATCGACCGGCCGCCGCCGCTGGGCGGCCGGCTGGTGCTGGATCGTCTGCAGATCGGCTATCGCACCTGGGGCCGGCTCAACCCGACCGGCAGCAACGCCGTGCTGGTGTGCCCGGCGCTGACCGGCAATGCCGACGTCGACCAGTGGTGGTCCGGCCTGCTCGGACCGGGCAAGGCGCTGGATCCGCAGCGCGAGTTCATCATTGCCGCCGACGTGCTCGGCGGCTGCGGCCAGACCAGCGGGCCAACGCTGGACGGCCAGGGCGAGCGCTTTCCATCGGTAACGGTGCGCGCCATGGTCGATGCCCAGCGCCTGCTGTTGGATCATTTGGGCGTCAAGACCCTGCGCCTGGTCATCGGCGGCTCGCTGGGCGGCATGCAGGCGCTGGAATGGGCCGTGGGCCATCCCGAACGCGTCGAAGCGGCCGCCGTGATTGCTGCTCCGGCGCAGCAAACCGCCTGGGCGCGCGCTTTCAACCACATCCAGCGCCGCGCGCTGGAACTGGACGACTCACTCGATCTGGCGCGCATGGTCGCCATGATCAGCTACCGCCACTGGGACAATCTGAACCCGCGCTTCGACCCAGCCGATCCGGCCGATCCAACCGGCAACTGGCTGGATTTTCATGGGCGCTCACTGACCGAGCGCTTCGACCGCCACGCCTACCTGCGCCTGGCAGAGGCCATGGACACCCATGATGTCGGACTTGGCCGCGGCGACGTCACCCAGGCCCTGCGCGCCACCGAGGTACCGACCCTGCTGGTCGGGATCACCACCGACCTGCTCTACCCGCCGGCCGAGCTGGAAACCATCGCGTCCGAAATGCGGGATGCCGAGCTGGCCGTGCTTGAAGCCCCGCAGGGCCACGACGCGTTCCTGATCGAGCAGGAGGCGATCAACCGCCTGGTGGCCGGCTTTCGCTGCCGGCGGCGCTTGCCGTATCGGCTGAGTGTTTGTGGTTGATCTCGACCCAATCCCTACGCCTCAAAGCTGAAGCGCCCGGTCACGATTCGCATGAGCGATGACGTGGTGGGCTAGGAATCCAACAGCTCGAACGTCAAACCCGCATGCTCAACCAGACGCGGAATCAGCTTTTCGGCCATCGCCGTTGACGGCGTCCAGAAGCCGCCGGGTGGTGAGCCTTCGGGCACGTCGGTGGCCAGAGTGTAGGCGGCTTCGCCCAGCATCTTGGAAGTCGAGCCGTAGCCGGGGTCGCGGTCGCCGGTCACGCGCACTCGGACTTCATGACCATCGTCGTCGCGCCCGACCAGCAGCAGTTTGAACAAACCGCGTTCCTGTTCCTCCGGACTCGGCCCCTCACCAGGTTTGGGCAGCACGCGCTTTTGCATGATTTTGCGGGTCGGACCCAGGCTCGCGCCAAGCGCGAATCCACCCAGGGCCAGCGACCAGGTGATAGCCCGCCGCCGGCCTTTGAATCCCCGGCCAGTCATCATTGCCTCGTCGTAGGTGAAATCCTCACCCCAGGGCCGGCCCTGCAGGGCATGCGAGCGATGGACGATGCGCGTATTGATCGCCGCCATCACGAACGGCGCCATCCAGGCATCCAGGTCCTCGTCGAACTTCGGCCCCTTGACATAGGGCTGGCGCGGACCCTTGCGGAATTCCTCCGGGCACAGCGCATAAGGGTTTTTCGCAATGCGCGCGATCTCCGGATCGCTGCGGCTGGACTCGATGATGTTGAGCATGCTGGCCGCAGTGCCGCCGCTCATCTTTCCTCTTAGCGACTGCACCCCGAGCCGAATGCGCGACATCGGCTTGCCGAACAGGCGCTGGGCATGATGCTGCAGAAACCACACGCCCAGGTCGGAAGGAATGGAGTCGAAACCGCAGCAGTGCACCAGGCGCGCGCCGGATTTGATCGCCGCTGGTTCATGCGCATCCAGCATCCGGCGCATCCACGGCACCTCGCCGGTGAGATCGCAGTAGTCCGTGCCGCTGGCGGCACAAGCCGCGACCAGCTCCCCGCCGTACAGGGCATAAGGCCCAACCGTCGAACACACCGCCCGGGTTTGCGCCACCAGGGCGTCTAGCGAGGAGCGGTCATGCGAATCGGCAATCAGCAAAGGAAGATCGGCCGCCGACTCGCCCAGCTCAGAGCGCACGGCTTCCAACTTGTCCCGGCTGCGCCCGGCTAGGGCCCACTTGAACTCACCAGCCGCACCATGGCGGTGAAGCAAATACTCCGCCACCAAACGCCCCGTGAACCCCGTCGCGCCCAGCAGCACCAGGTCGAACTTCGGCTGATCGCTCATCTGCCTCTATCCATGCATGATTTAGGTGGCCTAAGCTTAACTGCTGCGGCCTGCAAGATGGTCCAAGCCACCGGCGCTGATAAACTGACAGAATCGGCGATCGATCTTTGAAGGAACTACCTTGCAAACCCTCACCCTCACCCGCCCGGATGACTGGCATCTACATGTGCGCGATGGTGCCATGCTGGCCAGCGTGTTGCCGGACACGGCGCGCCAGTTTGCCCGCGCCATCATCATGCCCAACCTCAAGCCTCCGGTGGCGACCGTGGAACTGGCCCTGGCCTATCGCGAGCGCATTCTGGCCGCGCTGCCGCAGGGCATGGATTTCCAGCCGCTGATGACGCTGTACCTGACCGAGCAAACCACGCCGGATGAGATTCACCGCGCGGCCGACTGCCAGCATATTTATGCGGTGAAGTACTACCCGGCCGGAGCGACCACCAACGCCGCCAGCGGGGTGCGGGTGATCGACCGGGTCTGGCCGGTGCTGGAGGCGATGCAGGACGTCCGCTTGCCGCTGTTGATGCACGGCGAGGTGACCGACTCTGACATCGACGTGTTTGACCGCGAGGCGGTGTTTATCGAGCGCCACTTGAGCCGTCTGGTCAAGGCCTTCCCGGAACTGCCGATGGTGCTGGAACACATCACCACCAGGGATTCGGCCGACTTCGTGCGCGATGGCCCGGCCAATCTGGCCGCCACCGTAACGGCCCATCACCTGCTGCTGAATCGCAACGCCATGTTCGAGGGTGGGCTGCGCCCGCATCACTACTGCCTGCCGCTGATCAAGCGCGAGCAGCATCGCCAGGCCCTGGTCGAGGCCGCCACCAGCGGCAATCCGAAGTTCTTTCTGGGCACGGATTCCGCTCCGCACCCCAAGGGCGCCAAGGAATCCGACTGCGGCTGCGCCGGCGTCTATTCCGCCCGCCATGCCATGGCCTTTTATGCCGAAGTGTTCGAAGACGCCGGCGCGCTGGATCGCCTGGAAGGCTTTGCCAGCCACTACGGCCCGGACTTTTATCGACTGCCGAGAAATACAGACCAGATCACGCTGGTGCGCGAGGATGAAAGTATTCCGGAGCAGGTGGACTTTGGCGGGCAGCCCGGGGTGCCGTTGCGGGCGGGGGGGAATTTGCGCTGGAGATTGTCGCAGCTGAAGTCCGGTTTGGCCGCTGCTTCCTAGCGACACTATTCCGACTGACCCAGCTCATGCTTTGAATCTGGTATGCGTCAGCCGCACATCATTTGATGCATCAAATGATGTATATTTTGATGACACTTGAGCCGGTGGAGCTAGCGTGAGAACGACTCTGAATCTGGATGAAGCACTGCTTAACGAAGCCCAGCGCCTGACCGGGCTGGCGGAAAAGAC
>SLJA01000241.1 GCA_007135355.1 Wenzhouxiangella sp. | reverse complement strand
CCAAAGTCGGGTCTGGATCCGGCGATGCGCGCAAAAAGAAGACCAGTGCAAGCACCAGCACAGCGGCCAGAGCGCCACCGCCGATAAACACCGGCAAACGGCTGGTGCCGGTGGCCTGGGCTTCGGCCTTTGGCGCCGCCGGCGCGGGCGTGCCGCCCTCGCGACAGCGAGCGACGGCGTATTCAACGGCAAGACGCAGCCCGCCGGAGGAGGCCGGCTTCAACAGCAGCCGATTGATACTCCCGGCGTTCAAACGCTCCATGCAGATCTTGGCCGGCTCCTTGCTGGCCGCGGCAATAATGATCGGCGCTGCAGGGTGACGCTTCAGGGCAGCGAGCAGAACATCCAGCTGGGCCGGCTGCAGCGGATCAGCGTCCAGCAGCACAGCGCGGCAGCCCGGCTGATCCAGAGCGGCCGTGATCTCCGCCTCGTTTTCGACGACCTGCAGCTCGGCGGTGCTGGAGCTGAATCCAGCGGCGAGTTCGCGCAAGGCTTCATCGCTGGACCACACGACCATACCGATCCTGGCGCCGGCCGCCGACCGGTCGGGCGAGCCCGGCGCAGCAGACTGCTGTGGGAATTGTTCATCACTCATGGCTTGACCAGATTTTTTGGATTGGGGTTTTTCAAGGCAGAGCCGGAGGCCGGCGCAGTCCAAACCGGACTGAATTCAGAGCTTTATTTCAACGCGCCTTGAGATAACCATCTTTTGTGCCCTGCGTCAACCTGAAACCGGCCAAAACCATTTGATTTCCGTCGATTCGCAGGCGCTTTTACAACCAGCGGCCGCAACCCTTTTTTCCTCTGGATTGTCTGGCTGACGTTTTTCGCCGGCTGCACGGCAGGTCTTCTGATCACCATGCGCGCCTCGCCGATCTGGCAGTCGTTCTCGTTCGGCGAAATGATCGGACCCATTTCGCAATCGAGCTTTTTATCAGTCACCGCAATGGGTGCCACCGCCCTTTCCATACTCGCGCTGTTCAATGCAACCGGACGAGTGTTGTGGGGCAAGGTCTCGGACATGCTTGATCGCCGCGTGACCCTGTTCATCATGTTCAGCATTTGCGCCGCGGCCCTGCTGGCGCTGGACTTCCTGCGCGTATTCCCGCTTTACCTGCTGGGCATCGGACTGGTCGCCCTGTGCTTCGGCGGCTTCCTGTCTGTCTATGCGGTCGTCACGGCCGATCTGTTCGGCACCAAAAACATGGGCGCCAATTACGGCCTGATCTTCACCGCCTACGGCGCCGGAGGCATCATAGGCCCGTATCTTGCGGCAACGCTGCGGCGCAGCGTGGATGAAGTGACCTACCTGACGTCCTGTCCGCGAGGCCGATTGCAGGAAGTCTATTTCGTGGTCGGAGACTACAGCCTGGCCTTCTGGGTATCGGCCGGGGCCTGTCTGATCGCGGCAATACTGGTCCTGCAAATGCGGCATCGGGAAGCGCGAATTGAGATTCGCCGCAGGGCCACAGCGCTGAGCTGACTACCCGCCGGATCATCCACCAGATTGATCCGCGACCAGGCTTCCAACGCACGGGGAGCGACAATCGGGGCCATAGTGGTGGGACTCAGATCCACTATGCCCCCGGATAACGAGCCAACTCAGGCCGCCTCGGCGCCCAATGACTGAAGCCGATGGAATGTATCAGGGAATTTTCTAACCATCAGAATCAACGCGGCCGCCTGGGCGTTGGGCTGTGCCCGGCCCTGCTCCCAGTTTTCCAGCGTACGCACTGAAACACGGAGTCGCCGCGCAAAAACGCCGCGCGACACAGCGAGCTGTTCACGAGTGCTGCGGATGGTTTCTGGATCAATCGACAAAGGCGGCAATTCATCGACTTCATGAGTGCGAAGGGTGATTTTGCCTTCGCGCTGCCGCTGCATGGCATCGACGCCTTCCATCAACTCAGAAAACAATTTTCGTCTGCTGTTGCCCATGTCCTTCTACTGGCCTTGAACGGCCGGACTTGCCCTCTCCAGGACTCATCATTCGAAGTAGCGTTTCAAAGAAGACAAGCTTCATGCCATGTTATACGTTATCTGCGTATACCTCAAGATTCCTCATCGCCCAGGCGCTCGGCCGGACGGGTGGCCTCGTCCAGCAGACGGCATACAACCACCTCTACGAACAGGCCGTGCTTGGCGACATAAAGTCGGAGATGACACCGACAGGACGGATTCGCCAAAAGGACCAATCCGGCGCAGACAATGGGGAACCATTCCCCGTCAAAGCGAGTGGTAGTACCGACGAATCATTTGAGCCATCAGTTTCCGGCGCTCAGTCAAAAACTCCTCGTAATTCGCCGCTGACACTTCCGAGATGAAGTCGGGAATCGCGTTTTCCCGCAGGTTCGCCGATAGGTCCGCCTGATCAGTGATTTCACCCAGCCTGATGCGACCGGTGGTGACCTGTTCAGCCATCCAGCCCATGTACTCAGTCGGCGGATGATCTTTGATGGCGATGTTGATCGGCGTCTCTGTCAATGCAAAATTGGCGACCTGGTTGTAATCGCCTTGTTTCGGGTATCCGTTCTTGATCAAGTGATTTTTGGGAACGATATGGTGGAGATCCCCATGCCCCTCGATCATGTGTTTCACGCTGATTGACTTGGATAGGAAGCCTCGCCCGCCGTTACTCACCCGTGCGGCGAGATAGGTCTGGAAAGCCGGACTCCGCTTGCTGGGGGTGTTGAGCTCCTGCGGTAAAGCCACTTCCCAAAACCCTTCGCCCAATTCTGACTCTTCGATCACTCGAAGGTATCCCTCGGCGCTCTGCTCTTTGATTCGGCGCAAGTCAGTCTCCCAGATAGACTCAAAGCTCCCCACAGCGCGGCCTGTCAGCAGCGTCATCACGAACCAGCGTTTGACAATGTGGTTCCTTTCACCTTCGTGCAGATTCGGGTTCTGGCGTAAAAGCAGATAAAGCGCGTACGCGAAATTCAGCGCGTTCTTCGAGCCAATCATGCTGTTGTCGATGAAGCCTGCCGACTTGACCAGCATGATGAACCGCTCCAAGTGGGTTCTGGAGACGATTTGATCCAGCGCCTCGCCGAAACGCTGGTAAGCCGATGGAATCAAATCCTCGTCAATTTTGCGAGTTTCAGGATCAAGACCAGAAAGCTCGCTGACGATGGCACCGGCCTTACCGCGACTGAATCCGACCAAGCCGGCCACGCGAATCACGTCGGTGTACTCAGGCTGAAACAGTTCATCCGACTCGTTCTTCAGCCACTCGATTTTTCTCAGATGCTCGGTCGAGGAAAACTCATGGTCATTTTCCTTGATATCGTCGAACGCGTGCCCCGCCACGGCCAGGTGGCAGAAATAGTCGATCAGCTTTCTGAGATTTCGTCCCTCATCGCCGTAGGTGGCAATCTTGCTCATCACGAAATCCGCGCTAGATAAGGGAACCCCCTTGGCGTTGATGCGAACGAAAATCTCCGCGACGGTCTCGACGTCGAGGTCATCGGCGAGCGAAATCACACCCACTTGGGCATGCTCTATTGCCGCCAGGCGCGTAACTGCGGACTCGACTACTCTTTCATCCGCTTCTGGATTCTTGTGGAAATACTCACGCAGAAACGTCAACTGGCCCGAGCTAGAAAAGAATTCACTGATATCGTGAATCCACTGCTTGCTGCGGGAGATTGCGGGAGTTCGCGTGGCGAACTCCTCGGTAAGAGGATTGAACGAGATAACGATGCGCTTTTTCTGGTACCGCTTGCCGACAACGGGCTGACCCGCAATGGCAGCCCGAAGCGCCGTAACTCGCTGCTGTCCATCGATCAGGATTTGCTGGTGGGCCGCGACCATCCCACCTTTCAGCTTGGCACCAACGGACTGCCAGGTAATCAAATATCCGACCGGATAGCCATTGTAGAGCGAGTCCATCAGATCTCGGACTTGCCAAGACTTCCACACAAACGGTCTTTGCAGTTCTGGAATCGCAATCTTGTCGCTACGGACATCCGCCAGCACCTGGCTGACGGCCGTTTGCTTAACTTCGTACTTTGCCATTTACGCATTCCCCTTGAGTTTATGCCCACAACTGACGAGCGAAAAGACTGACTGACAGGTCGACGCTTATCCAGCAATTTACTGATACTTGGTAGAAAGCTCTGCTTGTCGCAGCACAAGCTGCGTAGCCCCCTCGGCCAAATCAGGCGGATACCCGTACTTAGCCAGCAAACGGCGCACGCTGCGCCGCAATCCGGCCCGCACCGATTCGCGTTCTGTCCAGTCCAGCTTGGGCATGTTCTTGACCATCTCGGTCAGTTCACGGGCCATGAGTCGCAGCGTATCGCTCTGCATCGCCTCTCTGGCCGATTCGTTTTCAGCCAGGGCATCGTAGAACGCCACCTCCTCATTACTCAAGCCCAGCTCTTCGCCATGCTTCTGCACGTCGCGCAGGTGCTTGGCCAGATCGATCAGCTTAGCGATCATCTCTGCCGTGCTGATGGCTTTATTGGTGTAGCGCAGCATGGCGTCTTCGAGCGCTTCGCGGAATTTCTTGCTTTGGACCAGGTTGGTGCGTTCGGTGATTCGGATCTGGTCGTTCAGCAGCTTACGCAGCGTCTCCAGGGCCAGGTTTTTCTGCTCCAAGGCGGCCACCCGACCGAGAAACTCATCGCTTAGGATGTCGAGCCGAGCTTCTTCCAGGCCGGCCACGGCGAACAAATCGACAACGTCGTCGGCATCGACCGCACCGCCGATCACCTGACGAACAGCGGCGTCAATGTCGCGCTGCCGACCGCTACCTGGGCCAGCACTGCTGTCGTCAGCCAGACGCTTGCGAATCATCGCTACCGTGCGTTGGAAGAAGGACAGGTGCGGCGTGATAGCTTCAGTCTCGGGGCGAGGCACCGCCAGCGCAAAGGCCGCCGACAGCTCCTTGACCAGCGCGCGGAGGCGCTTCCAGCCATCTTCTTGCCCGAGCGCGTGATCGATGGCGCGCAAATACACCGGCAGCACCTGTTCGGGGCTTGCGTTGAGCGCCTTCTCATAGTCACAGCCATGGAAGAAGCCCTGCAGCTTCTCGAACGCGGCCTGCATGGCAGGAACCGCCTCATCCTGCACCTCGCGGACAGCCTCACCGGTGCCGCCGGCTTGGGTATACGTGGCTAGAGCATCGGCCAACTGGTCGGCAAGTCCCAGCAGGTCCACGATCAGGCCGCCGGGTTTGTCGCCATAGACGCGGTTAACACGGGCAATGGCCTGCATCAGATTGTGCCCGGCCAGTGGTTTGTCCAGATACATCGTGTGCGCAGGTGGGCAGTCAAAGCCGGTCAACCACATATCGCAGACAATCACCAACCGAAGCTCATCGTCAGGATCCTTAAAGCGTTCGGCCAGGCGCTTGCGCGCTGCCTTGGTGCGCACATGACTGCGCAGCGGCTCCGGGTCGTCCGCCGAACCCGTCACGACCACCTTCATCGCGCCTCGCTCGTCGTCGGCGTCGTGCCAGTCCGGCCGGATCAGGCGGATGGACTCGTAGAGTCGGGCGGCGATATCTCGGCTCATGGTGACGACCATCGCCTTGCCCTCCATCGCGGCGCGGCGTTTCTCCCAGTGCTCGACAATAAACGCCGCCAGCCGCTCAATTCGCTCCTGGGCGCCAACCAGCGTCTGTAACGGGATGCGGATACGTTCTTCTGCTTCCTCTCCGCTGCGATCAGCACCGGTGAGATACTCAATTTCTTCTTCGGCAACTCGCGCGCCTTCATCATCCACTCTCAGCTTGATGATGCGCGACTCGTAGTACAGCGGCTTGGTTGCGCCGTCCTCGACCGCCTGGCGAATATCGTAGACATCCGCGTACTCGCCGAAGACATGAATCGTGTTCTTGTCGTCGCCCTCCAGCGGCGTTCCAGTGAAACCAACGAAGGTGGCGTTGGGTAGCGCCTCGCGCATCCAGCGAGCGCCACCCTCAACGAAGCCATACTGGCTGCGGTGCGCCTCGTCGGCCATCACAACCACGTTGGCGCGCTCCGAGATCACACCGTGCGCCTCGACGAATTTTTGGATGGTCGTAAACACCACGCCGCCCGCCGCGCGATCAAGCAAGGCTTTCAATTGCTCCCGGCTGTCGGCCTGCACAGGCACCTGTCGCAGTAGCGCGCGTCCGGCGGCGAAGGTGTCGAAAAGCTGATCATCTAGATCGTTGCGGTCGGTGATCATGACCACTGTTGGATTCTCGAGGCGCGGCTCGCGGATCAGCGCGCCGGCCAGCATCAGCATGGTCAGCGACTTACCCGAACCCTGGGTGTGCCAGATCACCCCGCCGCGACCGTCACCCTCGCCTGAAGGTGGCCGCAGACTCGCCAAAACGCTGGCCCGTGCTTTGCGCACCGCACGGAACTGGTGGTAGCCGGCAATTTTCTTTGCGATCTGGCCGCGCTCGTCCTCCTCGAAAGCCACACAGGTCCGCAGGTAGTCCACCAGTACACTCGGCTCGAACAATCCTCGAATCAGCGCTTCCAGCGTCGGCGCGCCGCCGGCCTCGTCGTGCAGCGGCCGCCAGGGCATAAAGCGGCTTCGACCACTGGTGATCGACCCAACGCGGGTCAGCATGCCGTCCGAGACCGCCAGCAGCAGGTTCGGAACGAACAGGTCCGGGGCGGTCTGCATATAGCGGTCGAGCTGATCGATGGCGACCCCGAGGTCGGCCTGGGTATCGGTCGGGTCCTTTAACTCGATGACCGCGAGCGGCAGCCCATTCAAAAACACAGTCAAGTCCGGCCGGATGACTTTGCCGGATGGCGACGCGATGCTGAGCTGGCTTACAGCGACAAGATCATTCTCGGCAGGCTGGTCGAAGTCAATCAGTCGCGCGCGTCCGCCTCGGGTCTCGCCAGACTTCGGGTCGCGATACTCGACCTCGACGCCATCGTTTAGCAGGGTATGCAACCAACGGTTGTTCTGAATCAGGGTCGAATGTGGCGGATTCGACAGTATCCGCACGAGCTCATCGACGGTATCGTGCCGGAGCTCGGGGTTAAGACGACGCAGGCTTTCTCGAACCCGGCCGGTCAGGATCACGTCCTGCGGCGAGGCTCTCTCGGCACCAGGCGCCACTGGACCCAATTCGGGACCGTGACGCAAATCATAGCCCAGCGCTCGAAAAGTGCCTAGCGCGGCGAGTTCTACATCGCGTTCATGCACCGCT
>SLJA01000301.1 GCA_007135355.1 Wenzhouxiangella sp. | reverse complement strand
TATGTCCGCCAGTTCATGCCGGATTCATCAACCCGGTGACCGAGCAGATCAGCTACCAGGGCCGCCTGCAGCAAGGCGCTGGAACGTTCAGCGGCAGCGTGCCGATGACCTTTCGCCTGCTTAACGAAGCGGTCGGTGGCAGCCAGAGCGGCGATGATATTGCCCTGAACGTAGAAGTCATTGATGGTCTGTTCGAGGTCGATCTGAATTTCGGCGCGATCTATGCCCCGGAAGCCAAATGGCTGGAGATCGAGGTCGATGGTCAGGTGCTGCAACCGCGCCAGCGCATCACCGCCGCACCGCTGGCGGTCAACGCTCTCAACGCACCGTTAACCAGTCGATGGTCAATAAACGCCGGCAATATCCACTACTCACAGGGCCGGGTCGGCATCGGCACCGCGACGCCGGTGGCCCCGCTGCAGGTGATTGGCTCGGCGGCGTTTGGCTTCCAGAATGTTGAAATTGGCGATTCGCAGAACTTCATCGCGGGCGGGCTGGGTGCCGTCTCGACCGGCAATCAGAGCTTCACCGGTGGTGGTATCCGTCCGCGGGCAGAGGGTCACCAGAGTTTCGTCGCTGGCGGGGTTGACAACGAAGCATCGGGGACCAGCAGCTTCGCTGGCGGTGGACGCGATAATCGGGCCGAAGGTCCCCGCAGCTTCGCCGGCGGTGGGCGCTATAACCGCGCGCTGGGTTCCGAAGCCTTCGTCGGCGGGGGACGATACAACTGCGCCGGCGCGCTGCGTTCCTGGGCCGGCGGCCATCGCGCCGTGGTTCGCCCGGGATCAGAGCCCGAGTTCGGCGGTTGTACTGATCTTGGCTACCCGGGCGGCGACGGGGACGCGGGCACCTGCATCTGGGCAGACAATACCGACGAAGACTTCGTCTCGACCGGCCCGGGGCAGTTTCTGGTGCGCGCCAGCAACGGCATGGGCATCAACACCAATCAGCCGGCGGCCGCCCTGCATGTCGCCGGGGACGGTAACTTGGTGCTTGAAGGGAGTGCGCCGCAGATCAATTTCTTCCGACCGGGCGTTGACCCAAGCACCTCGCAGAACCACATCGCGCTGGCGGCCAACGGCACCTTGATTACCCGCCTGGCAGGCTCGACTCGACTGACCGTTACCAACACCGGCAATATGGGCCTGGGCGTGACCGCGCCGACGTTCCGTTTGCAGTTGGCAACCGACTCGGCGTTCAAGCCGGGCAGCAATACCTGGACCACCAGTTCCGATGAACGCCTGAAAACCGGTATTCATGCGATTGACGGCGCATTGGACAAGCTGCTGGCCCTGCAAGAGGGGTCAGCTTCCGCTGGCGCGATCCTCAGTTGCAAGGCGGTCTCGAGGGCCAGCAGATGGGCTTGATCGCGCAACAGGTCGAAACGGTTTTCCCGCAGTGGATCGGCGTCGACGCGGCCGGCTACAAAACGCTGTCAGTAGCTGGATTCGAGGGGCTGGTGGCCGAGGCTTTGCGTGAGCTGCGGAAAGAAAAGGATAGCGAGCTGGCCGAGTTGCGCGCGCAGATGGAACAGGATCGCCGTGAGCTGTTGGATCGTCTGGCGGCACTCGAAGAACGGCTTCGTTCGGACGAGGCTGAACTTCAAGCGGTGTCCAGGCGGAGGTGAAGAAAGGCACGGGCTCGTTCCCAGCGGCGCTGAACGGTGCGGTACGGGGTTTCTGTCAGTTCGGAAATTTCCCTGAGCGTCAATCCGGCGAAAAACCTCATGTCGACCAGTTCACGCTGCTGCTGATCGATCTGCTCCAGCTCTTGAAGTGCACGTTCCAGATCCAGCAAGCCTCTCTCCGGGTTTGCAACGGGCAGCTCTTCGGAGAAGGTTACCCTCAGGAGTTGCCCGCCTCGCTTGGCCGTATTGCCAGCCCGCAGGTGGTCGATCAAGACGTCGTGCATGACGCGACCGGCACAGGCAAAGAAGTACCGCCGGCCCTTGAGGTCCAGATGTTCGGATTTGACCAGCTTCATGTAGGCCTCGTGCACCAACACGGTTGGCGTGACCGTTCTGCCAGGCGCCAGCGACGCCAAGCGGGCCATGGCCAGTTTTTTCAGCTCGGGGTACAGGTGCTCGAATAGTTCCGACAGGTCAGGACTATCAGAGCCCAGCAGCCCGGTAATGTTGGTTTCCGGAGGCGACATGGCTCGCATAGTAAAGCATGCAGCCACGACTAGAAGTGGGTCACTGCCCGCTCACCTCGGTGTTTCTGTTCGACTGACCAAAGCTTGCATGCGTCGGGTGGCAATGTGGTCGACGCCGTAGAAACCTTGGTGGGCTTCCAGCGCCCGGGATGCAAGCCCCTTCGCCTCGGGGTCGTTCTGCGCGGAAAGAAAACTGGTATGGTCAGCGAGCAGCTTCATACCGGCCTGTCCGGCATTGATGCCAGCCTGGTCGGTCAGCTGCTGCGCCTGCTGGTAGGCTGTGCGAGCCTCATAGTGGCGCTCCAGCGCGATCAGTGCGGCAGCGCGAAAGCGCAGGGCCTCGATCAGGTCGTCCGCTTTCTCCCAGCCGTTATTCCGGTACAGCTCCAACGCCTCATCCGCATATTGAAGCGAGCGTTCGGCGCTACCCTCGGCCAGGCGCAGTTTGGCCAGCCATGTCAGGGTGGCGCCAACAGTGTTGTGTCCCTCTCCCAGTTTTTCCAGGCGAATATCCAGTGCTTCTGCCAGCAGACTGTCGGCTTCATCAAGGCGGTGAAGTCGGATTTGCAAGTAACCCAGGTTGGCCGTCGCCACGGCATAGCGCAGGTCGCGTTCGCCGAACAATTCTCGGGCCAGGTCTCGGGCTCGCCGCTGATAGGGCTCGGCTTCGGCATAGCGCTCGACACCGCCAAGATTCGTGGCGAGGTTGTTGTAGGTGGAAGCCAGTGACGGATGCTTGCCATCCGGGTGGCGAGCTTCGAGCACCTCCAACGCCCGCGAAATCGCCTCAGCGGCGGCTTCAAATTGGCCAACGCGACCATACATGGCGCCTAGATTGTTGTACCGACGTGCGCGAACATAGTGACCTGGCGGATAGATCTGCTCGGCCAACTCAACGGCTGTAGTGGCATGCTGCAGCGCCTCCTCCAGGTCGCCTTGTCTGCTCAGCACGATCGCGAGATTGCCATGGACCGGGCCTAGTCGAGTCAGGGCGCCGGCGCTATCGAAGTCCAGCGCCATGGCTTCGCGCAGCAGGGGTTCTGCATCCTTGAATCGGCCGGCGCCCATCAGCGCGTTTGCCATGCTCCACAGGTAGTCAAACAGCGCGGCCGGGTTTAGTTCGGTGGACTTTCTGGCTCGGGTCAGGGCCTCTTCAGCCCGCTCCAGGGCCTCGTCTACCCGGCCCAACTGGGACAAGGTCATGATGAGTTGCTGCATCAGCGCAGCGTGGCGAGTACCGGGGATGCGGTCGGCAGCTTTCAGCAGTCGCTCGGATTCTTCCAGCGCTTCCAGAGCGCGCCCATGCCGGGCGCGAACAAAGTCCAGGTAGCCCTGCTTGTGCAGCGCCAGTGCCAGCAGCTCCCTGTCGCCCAGCTCGCGGGCAATCCCGACTGCACGACTCAGCAATGCCTGCGACCGATCAAGCCCCTCAAGCTGGCGGTAAAGATCGCCAACCAGAATCATCAGCTCCGCCTGCAGCGCGGGCGTCTCTCGAAAGGAGATTTCTATCTGGTGAGCGCCGGTGTCGAGCAAGTCGAGAGCGCTCGGGATGTTGCCGCGGGCGCTCTCGGGCCCGGTAGACTCGAACAGCTGGACCAGAAAATCGTTCACCGCCTGGGCGCGTTGAGACTCCGAAACCGCCTGCGCTGCGTGCAGGCGGGCCTCGTTGGCCTGCCACAAGGTGGTGGCAACACCGGCTGATCCGACCAGGAACAACGCCGCCATGGCGCCGGTAAAGGCCGGATGGCGCCGGACGAACAAACGCGTGCGATAAGCCAGTCCGGGAGCGCGCGCCGATACCGGGCGATGCTCCAGCCAGGCGCGGAGGTCTTCGCCCATCTCGGCGGCATTGGCATAGCGTCGTTCGGGCAGCCCTTCGAGGGCCTTGCGTACAATGTTGTCGAGGTCGCCATGGAGCAGGCGAGCGTTCAGGGTTCGCTCACCAGCGCTCAGGTCTTCGCGGCTGGTGGTGCGCCTGGAGGGCGGCACGATGGGTGTGTCTGCAATTCGGTTGGCCGTTGTGTCCTCGAACGGCGGCGCGTCGGTCAGCAACTGGTAGAGCAGCGCGCCCAGCGAAAACACATCGGTTGCGGTACTGACCGGTTCGCCGGCGAGCTGCTCGGGGGCTGCGTAGCCGGGGGTGAATACGCGCGTCATGGCGGTCTGTTCACCGTCCTCATTGACCAGCTGTCGGGCGATGCCGAAGTCCATCAGCTTGACCCGCCCGTCTATGGTCACCAGCACATTCTCCGGCTTGATGTCGCGGTGCACAAAAAGGCGCTTCTGTGAGAATGCCACGATGTCGCACAGTGCCACCATCAGGTCAATGCGCTGACGAATATCGAGCCCGGTATTTTGGCTATGAATGTGGATGGGCTGGCCCTCGACCAGTTCGGTGACCAGGTACGGTGTGCCGTCTTCAGCGACCCCGGCATCAAGCAAGGTGGCAATGCCTGGATGTCGCAGTTGAGACAGATATCTCGCTTCGCGCTGAAAGCGCTCCCGCCAGTCCAAAGCCAGCAAGGCACTGGACAATACCTTGACCGCGACCGGTTCATCGAAGCTGCCGTCGGTACGGTGAGCCCGGTAAACTGCAGACATGCCACCGCGACCGATCAAGGATTCCAGCCTGTAAGGACCAAACTCCCGGCCTTCCAGGCCCGATTCGGTCAGCTTGGCGGCCAGTCCGCTCAGCGTCACATCGGTGGCGTCAAGCAAGCCGGGGTGGTCAAGCTTGATGAGCAGGCGCTCGACACGCTCACGCACCTCCAGCTCCAAAGCCATCTCACTCAGGCGGGCCAGCCGCTCATCGGGCGGGTGGTCGAGCAGTTCATCTAGAACTGTATCAACCCGGCGCCAAAGTTGAGGGTTGAAGGCCGCGGTCATTTGACCAGACTATACGAAACCTGCGCCATATTCCCGTTCCCTGCGGGTCCTGCCTTGCAGCGAAGCGCCACAGGAACGCTGAACCCGCAATTATCAGGTTGACGGACCACTAGATCTCGAAGCGATCCGAAAACACTTCATCGGAAAGTTCATCAATGACCAGCCGCACCTCCCCAGGCTGAGTGCTCGTGTCGATCCATGCGCCATAGCCGGGTGGGAGCGGCGGTAGCAAGTCAATCGCCAGGCCGCTGTCAGTCAGGGTCCCGGTGTAGGTGATCAGAGTGTAGACACCCGGCGCGAAGCCGCCGGCATCGCTGGCGTGCAGCAAGCCATTGAGAATCACGTCGCCGGAAACGATGATCCGGTCGGAAATCGGGGGTGGGCCCAGATCAATCCTCAGCACGGCGTCGACCGAATCCATGTTCAATCTTGACACTTGCAGTTCTCCGATCTCGCCCGGATCCAGCCCCGGCGCCACGAAACCCAGCCCGCGCACGGTCAGACCGCCGTCGATGAGTCCGGTGCCCCTGAGCAGGCCACCACCGTCAACTTGTGTGCCGCCTCTTGCGGCGTTGGCCGTGAGGGAACCACTCAGGTCAAGCCGTGCCGAGCCACCTGGTACGGTAGAGACTCTCACCCCGCCGCCCGATATCAACTCCGCATCAGGGCCGATGGTGAGAACTCCGCTCCCAAAGTTGCCGACAAAAACAGATTCCTGACTGGTCCAGCGCGCACTTGCCGTCAAGTGAACTTCGCCAAATCCGCCCGGGTCGTTGCCGATCAGCCCGAAACGCCCACTGTTCACTTCGCCTCCTTCGATGAACAGGCTGCCCGAACCCAACCTGCCGACCAGAATGTCATTGTCGGACGACAGGACAGCGTCCTCGCCGACGGTGACGGCGCCGACGCCGGTTTCCAGGTCGCCGATCGACAGGATATCGGCAGTCACCTCACCGCCATTGGCGACGTCGAGCTGGCCATTGCCACTAACGCCAACGATCAGGCTGGCCGTCGTCGTCCAGCGTGAGCCTGGGCCGGTGACCGTCACTTCACCAGCCCCGCCGGGCAGGGCGCCGACAAAGCTGCTGCTGTCGCTGGTGACCACCACGACCCCGCCACTTTCAATATCGAGCTTGCCCTGTCCTTCACGGCCAATGAATACATCGGCAAAAGACGCCCAGCCGCCGCCCTGACGCACCCGCACGCTGCCTTCACCGCCGCCGGCGTAGCCAACGAATGCCTGGGCCTGGTTGAATACTGCGGAATCGCCGCCTCGGATGTCGAGTGAACCGGAGCCGGAATGGGCAACAAACAGATTACCCAGACTGACCCAGTTCGACCCCGACCACACCGACGCCGCGCCGAAGCCGCTGGCGCTGTTGCCGATGCGCGCATTGTTGTTGAGTAGATAGCCGCTACTTCGAAGCTGAAGCAAGCCGGCGCCCTGTTCTCCGACAACCAGATTATTGTCGATTCTCCACTCCGAGCCGGCATCCCTGATCGTCACAAAGCCCAGGCTGTCCGGTTGCGTACCGAGTATGCCAATGCCGTTGTTGTTGAGCTTGCCACCCAGCTCGATGAGCAGGTCACCGGTACCGGACGGCCCGACCTGCACCGCCCCCAGGCTGGGTGTTGCCGCCCCGGCCAGCGTGGTCGGGTTGGGCGAGGTGGTATCGATGATGACATTGATGCCGGCAGCCGGGATAGCCTCCGGGTTCCAGTTGACATCATTGAACCAGTTCTCTGTTGCCAGGCCCCGCCAATCGGCAATCTGAGCCGAGGCCGGCGTGGATGCCAGCAGGGCGATGACGGCAAAAGTAATTGTTGAAATTCGCATCAGTGCTGGCCTCGACTAATCCTCGAACCGATCCTGGAAGATCACGTCACCGGTCGGCTGCTCGATGAACTCCGCCGCCACCGAGCGGTTCTGGCTCATCGTCACGTTGCAGGTGCCGGTACCCGTGCACACCCCGGTCCAGCCGTTGAACAGGAAACCCGGCTCCGGTGTGGCCGTGAGCGTCAGCACGGTGCCGTCATTGAACACCTCGGTACAGTTGCTGGTGCAGGTGATGTTGTCCGGCTGGATATTGACGCTACCATCGCCGACCAGGAAGACGTTCAGGTTGAACTGCTGGACAAAGCGGGCCAC
>SLJA01000222.1 GCA_007135355.1 Wenzhouxiangella sp. | reverse complement strand
TGTCGGATCGGCAGTATTGAGGTTGATGAACTGATGGTGGTGGAAAGCTATGCACACGTCCACCATATTGTGTCCAACATTCGAGGGCAGCTGCGGCCCGGCATTTCCCCGGTCGACGTGATTGCCGCCGTCTTCCCCGGCGGAACGATTACGGGGTGCCCTAAAGTCCGCTGCATGGAAATCATTGCCGAGCTGGAGGAACAGGGACGTGGGTTTTATACCGGCTCCATGGGCTACCTGGGCCTGGACGGCAGCATGGACCTCAATATCCTGATTCGCAGCATGGTCGTGGCCGGTAGCCAGTTGAGCTTCAGAACCGGTGCCGGAATTGTCGCCGACTCCGACCCGGTCGCGGAGCTGGCCGAAACCCGGGCCAAGGCGCGCGGCTTGCTCAAGGCGCTGGGAACGGCATGAATGTGCTGATCGATGGCCACAGGGGACGGCAGATTCCCTGCGATGATCGCGGTTTCCTGTATGGAGAGTCTGTGTTCGAGACAATCGCCTTCGGCGATGGCGAGGCGCCGCTATGGCCTCTACACATGGCGCGCCTGGCTCGCGGTGGCGCCCAGCTGCGGCTGCCGTTGCCCGAGACCGAAATTTTGGCCCGCGAGTGTCGGCAATTGCTGCCGGCGCGCGGACGGTTCGTGGTTCGTATCACGCTTAGCGCCGGCAGTGGAGGGCGCGGGTACTGGCCGGAGGAAAACACTCGTCCGCGTCGTGTGGTCAGCTACCGGGCCTGGCCCGATCAAATCGATCAGCAGCGCCGGTGCGGCTTGCGTCTGCGTCTGAGCACGATCAGCCTGTGTACAGCAGAGCCTCTGTTGGGACTGAAACATGGCAATCGCCTGGCTCAGGTCAGTGCGGCAAGGGAGTGTCAGGACAGCGGCCACGACGAGGCGGTCCTTCTGGATTCGGCCGGCCAGATCATGGAAGCCATCAGCAGCAACCTGGTGCTGGTGCTGGGCGATCGCTTGGTCACGCATCCGCGTCCGGCAGTCGCCGGGGTCGGCCTGGATTGGTTACGGGCGGAAGCGGGAATGGATTTTTTGCCTTTGGCGCTGCCGGTGGGCAGGCTGTCGGAGTGCAGCGAGGTGCTGGTGATAAACTCGGTCGCAGGCGTGCGGCCGGTGATCGCCATCGATCAGCACCGGTTTCCCATCGGCCCTATTTGCCGTCATTTGCAATCACTCTGGAACGCACAGCTGATCTGAATGCGCATATTGGCTTACTTGCTGTTGGTCCTGCTGCTGGCGGGTGCCATGCTGGCGGGGCTGGCGTGGCAGGACTGGCAGCGTTTTCAATCCACGCCCATCAATCCGGATGGCGACATGGTGCTCTGGGTTGCCCCGGGTTCGACTCTGATGGCCGTGGTCCGGGACCTGGAACGGCTGGGTCTGGCCCGGTCCAGCTGGCACTGGCGCCTGCTGGCGCGGCAGCGCGGCGGCGAGATTCGCGCCGGTGAATATCTCGTGCCGGCGGCACTCCGCGCGCCGGAGCTGCTGGATCATCTGGCACGCGGCCGGGTCAGGCAACATCGATTCACCATCGTCGAAGGGTGGACGCTTGCGCGCTTAAGGCGCGAACTGGCCGCCGACCCGAGACTACTCAACCAGACCGCAGACTGGTCGAACGAGAATCTGATGACCCGATTGGGCTGCGAGAGCTGTTTTGCCGAAGGCCGGTTTTTGCCCGAAACCTATTTTTTTGCTCGCGGCAGCAGCGATCTGGAACTGCTGCAGCGGGCTCATGCCGCCATGAAGACCCTGCTCGACGAAATCTGGTCGACCCGCGCGGCGGACCTGCCGCTGGCATCGCCCGAACAATTGCTGACGCTGGCCTCGATCATCGAGCGTGAAACCGGCCAGGTCGGTGAGAAGGCCAAGGTCGCGGGAGTTTTTGTACGCCGGCTGGAGCTTGGCATGCGACTGCAGACCGATCCAACGGTAATCTATGGTCTGGGCGATGATTTTGATGGTCGCCTGCGGCGGATTCACCTCAGAACCGATCATCCCTGGAACACCTATACGCGCCATGGTCTGCCGCCAACGCCTATCGCGCTGCCAGGAGCGAGGAGCTTGCAGGCTGCCGCGCACCCGGCCGCCGGCAGTGCCCTGTTTTTTGTCGCTCGCGGTGACGGCAGCCATCATTTTTCCGACACCTACGAACAGCACAACGCGGCGATCAATCGTTACATTCGGGGGCGTCGATGAAACGCGGTCGATTCATTACATTGGAGGGTGGTGAAGGCGCCGGCAAGACCACGGCCGCGGCGCTGATCGAACGTTGGCTGCTTGAACGCGGGCGTACCGTGGTGCGCAGCCGCGAGCCTGGAGGCACCCCGGCGGCGGAAAAAATCCGCCATTTGTTGCTTGATCCCGAAACCGGCGAGCTCGATCCGATGACTGAACTATTGCTGATGTTCAGCGCCCGTCGGGAAAACCTGGTGCGCATGATCGAGCCGGCGTTGGCCCGCGGCGACGATGTCCTGTGCGACCGCTTCACCGATGCCAGTCGCGCCTACCAGGGCGGCGGTCGCCGCCTGGGAATTCAGCTGGTCAATCGGCTGGCCGCACTGGTCCATCCGGGATTGGAGCCTGATTTGACCTTGTTGCTGGATGTCTCGGTCGAGACCGGCATGCAAAGGGTGGCAGGGCGCGGCAAGGCCGCTGACCGGTTCGAGCAGTCGCGCACGGATTTTCTGGAGCGGGTCCGCGCGGCTTACCTGACCCAGGCCCGCCTGGAGCCGGAACGGATTGTCGTGATCGATGCCGACCGCTCGCTGGCCGAAGTCGAAAGACAAATTATCCGTGCGCTCGAGAGGTGCCTGCTGTGACTTTGCCATGGCTGGAGGCGCATCAGGCCGCGCTCGGCCAAGCGCTGGATGCCCGACGGCTGGGGCACGCGCCGTTGCTGCACGGCCCGCCAGGACTGGGCAAAAGAACGCTCGCTCGTTGGCTGGTCGCAAAAATGCTCTGTCTCGCCGGCGACGCCTCGGCGCCTTGCGGAATATGCCGTTCCTGCCAGTTACTCGACTCCGGTAGCCATCCCGACTTGTTTTTTGGGCGGGTACCGGAGGACAAGACGCAAATCACGGTAGACGTGGTTCGAGAGGTGTCGGCTGGGCTGCAGTTGACCCCCGGTATCGGCCGAGCCCGTGTTTGTTTGATCGATCCGGCGGAGCTGATGAACACCAACGCGGCCAATGCCCTGCTGAAAACACTGGAAGAGCCCGCCGACCAGGCCTGGCTGGTTCTGGTCAGTGATCGTCCCGACTTGCTGCCGGCCACGGTGCGTAGCCGCTGTCAAAAAATCACGATCAGGCCGCCTGATCGTCAGCTTGCCTTGGCCTGGCTCGCCGAGCAAAGTCCACAGTCCGCGGCCGATGAGATTGCGCTTGCGCTGGATATCTGCGCTGATGCGCCGCTTAAGGCTCTGAAACTGATCGAGGACGACGAATTGCGTTTCGGCGTGGAGGTCAGACAGGTGTTGATCGATCTGGCTGCGGGAAAAGCCATTGCTCCGGACACCGCACAAGCCTGGGCCAGCAGCCCGCGGCAGAGCCTGGACTGGATCGCCCACTGGCTTGGCGCCTGGCTGGGGGCGCGGATGCAGGCCCACGCCGTGAAGGCAGGCGATGGCCTGCCAGGCTCGTGCCAGCCGTTGGATCTGGCACGAGCCTGGCAGCGGCTGATGCTCACGCGTCAGCTGGCCGAGACGTCCGTGCGCAAGGAATTGCTGCTGGGAAAATGGCTGCTAGAATGGGAAAGCATCTTCGCGGCCGGGGAGTAACAGCATGGCGCAGAAAGGGATACTGTCATACAACATCGAGAGCAAGCAGGAGCTCTACACCGCCTACATGCCCTTCCTCATCAACGGCGGGCTGTTTGTTCCGACGCGCAAGAGTTTCAGGCTCGGAGACGAGGTGCTGATTCTGCTGAGCCTGATGGGGGATGATCGCATTGCCATACCCGGCAAGGTCGCCTGGATCACGCCGCCGGGTAGCCAGCGTGGCGGCAGCAGCGGTGTCGGCATCCAGTTTGCCGACAGCGCGGAGGGCCAGCAGGCCCAGACGGCAATCGTCTCGGTTTTGGCCGGAATGCTGGAAAGCGAGAGGCCCACACGCACCATCTAGTGGTCCGTCAACAGTTGACGGACCACTAGTGTACCCAGCTGCAAGCGCAGGCTGCGATCACGGTCTATCGGTGGAAGCCTGAGCGCCAAGGATCACGGATATGCGCGCGGTCATTCATGTCGACATGGACGCCTTTTATGCCAGTGTCGAGCAGCTTGATCATCCGGATCTGCGTGGTCGGCCGGTCATGGTTGGAGGGCGTTCCGGCCGTGGAGTAGTCGCGGCAGCCAGTTATGAAGCGCGCCAATACGGCGTGCGTTCGGCAATGCCGGCGGCACGCGCGTGCAAACTCTGCCCGCATGGCGTTTTTCTGCCGGCACGCTTCGATCGCTACCGTGCCGTGTCCGGGGCGGTCTTTTCCGTCTTTCATCGCTATGCCGAAGCGGTTGAAGGATTGAGCCTCGATGAAGCCTATCTGGATGTCAGCGCCGATGGGCTCGACCCGCGGGGTCTCCTGGCGCTGGGCCGTCGAATCAAGCTGGAGGTGGCCGAACAGACCGGGCTGACCGCATCCGTCGGCATGGCAGAAAACAAGATGCTGGCCAAGATTGCCTCCGACTACGACAAGCCGGATGGCTTGATCCTGATCAGTCGTGATCGGGTGCGTTCCTTTCTCGATCCCTTGCCCGTCAGACGCCTGCCCGGAATTGGTCAACGTGGCGCGCAGCGCCTGAATGACGCGGGTATTCTGACCGTGGGTCAACTGCGCACCACGGCGCCGGACTTGCTATATGCCTTGTTCGGCACTCAAGCGATCGAGTTGATGGACCATGCGCGGGGCATTGATGAGCGGCCTGTGCGTCGTGGACGTCTGCGCCGCTCGATCAGCCAGGAAAACACCCTGGCCAGCGACGTTCACGCGCTTGACGAGCTCAAACCGTTAATCGAGCGCCAGGCGGCCGATGTTGCTGCAAGTTTGCGCCAACGCGCCCTGTTCGCCCGAACGGTGATCCTCAAGCTGCGGTCGAGCGGCTTTTCCACGATTACCCGCAGTGAGTCATTACCCGGCTACACCCGCTCGGCGCGGCGTATTGCCGACACCGCCTGGGGCTTGTTGCGCAATTGGTCCGACTGGCGCAGCGGATTCTCGATTCGCCTGGTCGGGGTCGGGGTTTCCGGTCTGAGTCACAGCCCGGACCCGACAAGCCTGCTGGATGAAGAACAGGTCTGACGGCCTATCGCTGCTCCGATGGTCCGCGTTTGCGGCCCAGGGCCGCAAACGAATACCTGATCAGCGTAGTGTCTCGGCAGGCGCTTCAGTCCGAACTCCTGGCCTCGCCGTACTGATCACGCAACTCCCGGCGCAGGATCTTGCCGACGTTGGTCTTTGGCAATTCATCGACGAATTCAATGAATTTCGGCACCTTGTAACCGGTCAACTCATTGCGGCAATGATCCCGCAACTCCTTCACCGTGAGGCCGTCATCCTTGCGGACCACCACCGCCTTGACCACTTCGCCGGATTTCTCGTCGGGTACTCCGATGGCGCCCACCTCCAGCACTTTTGGATGCGCGGCAATCACGTCTTCGATTTCATTCGGATAAACATTGAAACCGGACACCAGGATCATGTCTTTCTTGCGATCGACGATATAGAAGTAACCCTTGGCATCCATCCGCGCCATATCGCCGGTTTTCAGCCAGCCCTCGTCGTCGAGCACTTTGGCGGTTTCCTCAGGCCGGTTCCAATAGCCCTTCATGACCTGCGGGCCCTTGACACAAAGCTCGCCGGTCTCGTCGACCCCAACCGGCTTGCCGTCGGTGTCAATGACGCGACACTCGGTCGAAGAAATCGGCAGTCCGATCGCGCCGTTATAGTCCTCCAGGTCCATCGGGTTGATACAGGCGGCCGGCGAAGTTTCAGTCAGTCCATAAGCTTCGACCAGGGTAACGCCGGCGACCGACTTCCAGCGCTCTGCCACGGCGCGCTGTACCGCCATGCCGCCGCCCAGGGTCAGTCGAAGATTGGAGAAGTCCAGCGCGTCAAAACCCGGCGTGTTGAGCAGCCCGTTGAACAAGGTGTTGACGCCGGTGATGGCGGTGAACTTCTCTTTCGACAGTTCCTTGACAAATCCGGGCATGTCGCGAGGATTGGTGATGAGCACATTACGCCCGCCGAACTTGAGAAACACAAAGCAGTTGGCGGTCAACGCAAAGATGTGGTAAAGCGGCAGCGCCGTGATGATGACTTCCCGGCCCATTTCAATGTTGTTCCCCAGCCAGGCTGACGACTGCTGCATGTTGGCCACCATATTGCCGTGGGTCAGCATCGCTCCCTTGGATACGCCGGTGGTGCCGCCGGTGTACTGCAGGAAGGCAATGTCATCATGGGTCAGCTTGACCGGCTTGAGGGTCTTGCCGGCGCCCTCGGCCAGCGCCTGCTTGAAGCGCACTGCCTGGGGCAGGTTGAAGGCCGGCACCATCTTCTTGATCCGGCGTAGGACAAAATCCATGATGGTGCCCTTGGGGAACCCGATCATTTCGCCGATCGAGGTCACCAGCACATGCTCGACATCGGTGTCGTCGATCACCGCTTCGAGCACGTTGGCAAAATTTTCCATGATCAGGATGGCGCGAGCGCCGGAATCCTTGAGCTGATGCTTGAGTTCGCGCGCGGTATAGAGCGGATTGGTATTGACCACGACCAGGCCGGCACGCAGGGCGCCGAAGACCGCGACCGGGTATTGCAGCACGTTGGGCATCATGATGGCGATGCGGTCTCCCGGCTCCAGGCCCAGCGCCTGCAGATACGCCCCAAAGGCGGCGCTCAGCCGGTCGACCTCGGCATAGGTCAGTTGCTTGCCGAAATTGACATAAGCCACATTGCTGGAAAAATCCTTGCAGCTGCGGTCAATGACATCGACAATTGAGGAGAATTCGTCAAGATCGATTTCGGCCGGAACGCCCTCGGGATATTCGGACAGCCAAACTTTCTCGGTCATGGGTCTACCCTGCTTTATTGGAATGGATTGATGCAAAATGACAAGCTTGGCACAGCAGCCTGGACCAAACAAGTATCAAACGGCTATTGACCCCTGAAATGTTGCCGGGTTCGCGCCGCGGATGCAAGCAT
>SLJA01000341.1 GCA_007135355.1 Wenzhouxiangella sp. | reverse complement strand
GATCCAGGTTGACCGTCAGCGACCACAAAAAACGCCGGCCTCGCTCCAGATGTTTATGGAAATATCGTTCCATTTGCTTCAGCCGCGCCTGACCCGTCTCCTCGTCTAGCGCGGTGGAGACAATGCGCTCACGCACCGAAGGATCAAAAATGGACCACTGGAAGCGCTTCCAGGTCGACAGATCGAAAGGGTCGACATCTATCGGCTGGCCGTCCATGTCCAGCAGCCAGTCGTTGAGGGGATGCGGCAACAACTGATAGAAGCTCGGGAACGTCATCAGTACCTCGGGCGGAATATTGCGAAGCCCGATACGACGGCCTGACAGCATGGCTTTGAGTGATTCCACCGAACCCAGGTTCGGCGTTCCCAGCAGGACAACGCGACGAACCCGACCCTCGCCGTGATAGCTGACCGGGAACTGGTTGTCTTCGAGTACATCGGTCACGCCATAGCGCATCCAGTAGCGCGCAATCATCCCGCCCATGGAATGCGCAACTATATCGATCTGCAGATCCGGCCTGTCATGGTCGATGCGAATCTGCTCGAACAGTGCCTGCAGGCGCTGTACCGACTCCAGATTGTCCAGCCGCCAGTCGTAGGCAAGCACGTAATAGACCGGCTCACCGGCATCAATCGCTTCACTTGGTTCGGCGCGACGATAGCCGCCGGCCTGTTCCAGTGTGCGTACGATCGAACCGTAGAAATCGCGCCCGGCAAATTTGCTGGTCAGACCGCCGGGCATGACATCACCCGGAATCGGTTCAAGCGAGTTCGGGTCGATTTCCAGGGCTGCGTGACGATAACTCGACAGCATCAGGTCAATCAGCGAGCCAACCCAGATCTCACCCTGTTGGGCTGATATCAGGCGCGTACCCATCAGGCCCGGAATCAGTACGACCGGCGGGCGCTGTATTTCGGTGCGTTCGGTTTCGTAGAGGCGATCCAGGTCAGGCTGACGATGAGGTAGTGCACATCCGCCCAGTATGAGCATCAAGCCGAGAAGGACAATCCAGGGGCTGGCATAACGACCGCATGTCGAAATAGGCCACGCAACCATCGCATCAGAAGCGAAACAGGGTGTACTGCGATCGAGCCTGCTCGAGCAGGCCTTGGTCATCATCGGCCTGATTCCATTCCTGCAGGCCATCCATTTCATCGGAGCGGTGGAACAACAGCAGGTGCCCGCCGACGATCTTGAAATTCTCCGGATCGATCGCGACAGCGCGGCCCAGGGTCAGGCTGTACGGGCAGTGCTCGGTAAACAGTGGCTCGAAGCGCGCCGGATCGGCCTGGAATGTCGCCACTTGCTCAGCGTCGGTAAAGTGATAGCGGAAGCCGTTGTACACCGAGCTGAACTCGGCACTGCCCTGCTCGGCGCGGCCGCGCTCGAAGTAGGACACCGGGCTGTAGCCCTTTATGGCAAGTGGCGGGCCCTGCTCTTGGGGCTGGGCCAATACCGCCATGGACGTGACCCATAGCAGCACACCCAGCAGGCCGTAACAGGATTCTCTGTTCATGCGCCCTCCCGTGTGATTGGCATGGCAGTGGCTGTTGATCGCTTGCTCAAGGCTGGTCGATCAGCAGGTTGCGGGCAGGTTCCCCGATGCGGCGATCAGGGGTGTCAACCATGCGGTCAGGGCCACCGCATACACGGCAATGGCAATCAGCCAGCCGCACTTGAACTGTCGTTTAAGCATGGTTCGTTTACTCGCCGTATGAGTGATGTCTCTCAAACGAAAAGACCGAGCACAAGCCAATTTGCTTGCATCAATTGCCACACAAGCGGCCAAAACCTGTTCCTGTCTCGGTCTGTTAGGATGAATGGGCAACTTCCGGTGGCGGGCAGGCTGTCTGCCATCAAACCTGACCCACTCCGGTCTGCTGGAGGCTGAATCCCAACCCGAGCGTACTCGCCATGAATCACTCCGCTGTCGCCCGTCCGCCAGAAACCGTGTCGGCCAATCGGTTCGTCGAGATGATTGCAGAGGCCACCGCGCCGCTGACCGGCGGTGATTACTTCCGCACGCTGGTCGCGCGCCTGGCGACGTCGCTGGAAGTCGAGGTTGCGCTGGTGACCGAATGCCTGCACTACCCGGAAAACCATGTTCGCACCCTGGCGTTCTGGCGCGGGTCGAGCCTGACCGAAGACATCAGCTTCGACCTGGTCGGTACGCCCTGCGAAGATGTCATCCACGGCGGCGAATTCTGTTTTTATCCGGACCGCATGCAGCAGCGTTTTCCGGACTGGTCGGCGCACGAAGGCGGGGTCGAGAGCTTCATCGGAATTCCGGTATTCGCGCCCAGCGACGGCCGCGTGGTCGGCCACATCGCGGTCTATGACAAGCAGCGCATGCCGCGCGACGGCGTGGTGGAATCGATGTTTCGGATCATTGCGGCGCGCGTCGGCGCCGAGATCGAACGCATGCAGTCCGAACAAGCCCTGCGCGACAGTGAAGCGCGGGCCCGTCAGCACCTGAGTCAGCTGGCTCATGTTTCCAGACTGGGGGCCATGGGCGAAATGGCTTCGGCCCTGGCGCATGAAATCAACCAGCCACTGACCACCGTCGCCACCTATGCCCAGACTTGTCTAAGCATGCTGGAGCATCCGGAGCCCGATGTGGATGCCTTGAAACAGGCGCTGCAACAGTCGCTGGACGGGGCACGCCGAGCCCAGCAGGTGATCAAACGCCTGCGCGCCTATGTTTCGCGCGGCGAGCTCAAAACCCGGCTGATCCCCTTGCAACGCCTGCTCGACGATTGCCTGATCCTGCTGCAGACCGAGACCCGGCACCACCGGATCGACCTGGAGATCGATCTGCCGTCGCAACCGCCGGTGATACGCGTCGATTCGGTCTTGATCCAGCAGGTGCTGCTGAATCTAGTGCGCAACGGTGTGGACGCCATCAACCACAGCGAAGGGCCTGATCGTCTCATCGAGCTCAAGGTCGATCGCGCAGAGCAGTCGACCGTTTTCGAAGTCAGCGATACCGGCACCGGGATCGACGCTGAAACCCGGCCGAAACTGTTCGAGCCGTTTGCCAGTAGTCGCCAGGACGGACTCGGCATTGGTCTGTCTCTGTGCAAGTCCATCGTCGAGGCCCATGGCGGCGAGCTGTGGCTGGCAGAGACTTCAGACCAGGGCTCACGCTTCTGCTTCAGCCTGCCGGCCGATCCACCTTCAGCCGGCATGACCGGCGACCAGACGTCCGTCGGATAAGCGGGCTTTCAGTTTCTGACGGGCGCGATGGACGCGGGTCATGGCGGAGCTGCGAGTGATGCCAAGGCGCTGTGTAATTTCCCGGATTGAACAACCGACAAAAGCCTGCAGGCGCAGAGGCTCACCGTATTTTTTCGGCATGCGATCCAGTTCAACCTGAATCTGGCTGTAAAGCACTACATCTTCGGCGTCAAGCGCGTTTTCAGCCGTCAATTGCCGATCGTCGATATCGACCAGATCAAGCTGCTTGCGCTCGAAACGCCGGGCATTCTCGCGCCTGAGCGTGGTCAGCAGCCAGGGTTTAACGGCACCATGATCGCGCAGCTGATCGATATTGCGCCAGGCTCGGATCATGGTTTCCTGGACCAGATCCTGGGCCACATCCCGGTCGCCGGCCAGCCAGCAAGCGAAGCGATAAAGGTCGGCTGAGTACTGCTCGACCAGGGTTTCGAAACGGGCCGTATTGCAATGCGTATTCGTGGTCTTGGAAAGCATGTCGTCGATTTGCTCGTGTTGGTGAGTTCGACGACAGTATTTCTCCCCGGGCCAATCAGCACCATACGGAATTCTACGGGTCAGTAAAACTACCTACTCAAACCGCGGATCAGAGCAACCAGTCGCGGTAACTGTAGCTGGACAAGACCATACGCACCAGCTCGGAACCATTCCGGGCTTCAAGCTTTTCGAGCACATTGGCCCGGTGGATCTCCACCGTGCGCACGCTGATATCCAAATCGGCGGCAATCAGCTTGTTCAGCTTGCCTTCCAGAATCCCTTCCATGACCTGCCTCTCACGCGGCGTCAGCGTCGCCAGGCGGCCCTCGACATCAGCGACCGCTGCCGTTCCGGCCTGGCCGGCCCGGTCGATCTCCATGGCATTCTCAAGCTTCTCCAGCAGCACTTCGGCCTCAAACGGCTTTTCGAGAAAATCCAGCGCGCCGGCCTGAACCGCCCGCACCGCGGTGCTGATGTCACCATGACCGGAAATAAACACCACCGGCATCAGGATGCCGTCCTGCTTGAGTCGATTCTGTAGCGCCAGACCATCCATGCCCGGCATGCGAACGTCCAGTAACAGACAACCGCGATCCGACGGTTTGAGCGCCGCCAGCATGGCCTCGGCTGAATCGAACAGGCGATAAGCCATGCCGTGATGGTCGAGCATGAAAGCGATGGCATCACGCACCGAGGCATCGTCATCGGCTACCCAGACTCTGGCGCTGGTCGAATAATTGCACATTCCCGCTCCCATCGCTGTCGACTCAACAGACCCCGACCGGCAGGAGCGCTTGGCGCTCGAGCCGGTATCCTCCCACAGCCTGACCATGACTCAGGCCCGCTGCTCAGCATAGTGACCATAGCCGGTATAGCCAAGCAATGCTGCACTCACCAACAGCAATACGATACCCCAGGCGGGAATCAAGTAAATCGCAATCAACCCGAACACCAGTGCGGCTAGTCCGAATGCAAACAGATCCTGGCGCCGGTCGGACAGCAAACCAGTACGACGCGTCAAGGTCAGCAGCAAATGGTCAAGACTGAGCTTACCCCCGCCCCAGAACACCAGCGGCAAAATCATGGCAAGAAACAGGAAGGGAATGCGGAAATTGCCCCGGAATTCACCGTCTTCGACCACTCTCGATACGGAGTATCCTTCCCATAGCTGGCCCAGGCTATCCCAGGATGCCGGCCAGTGCACGGCGGCAATGGCGACCACGGTGATGACCAGCAGCGAGAAGGCAAAGAATCGCGTGAACAAGCCCAGCAAGACCGCAATCGAGGCGATCAGCTCGCCCCAGGTCACCATGAACCAGTTGGCATTGGCCGAAAGCAGGCCAAACGGAAAGACAAAGTCCTGATTGGCAAACCAGCGTGGCGCGTCCATTCCAGCCTGCAGCTTGCCATAGCCCGCAGTCCAGAATTCATAGGCCAGCAACAGGCGCAGACCCAACGGGGCCAGCCAGTCACCACTGCCACGAAGGCGGCGGGTCAATTCATCATAAAACGCTAGAAACATATCACTCACTCCTTGATGTAGGTACGGGTTTAACCAGTCAGTGCAAACACTGGTGCAAGACCGGGCCGAAAGAGCAAGCGATTCAGGCAGACAGCGTTGGTGCGATGACTCCCTGTTGACTGAGATGCTGAAGCAAGTTCCAACCGCTTTCGATGGTGTGTTCCGTCGCTTCGATGCTCAACTCTTTGGCCAGCATTTGCAGTAAAACCAGACCGGACGTACCAGGATTGGATTGCATCAGCAACAGCAGCCGAAGTGCAATGTCGTTGACGCGCTCAAAGCCAACCTGATCATCGTGTCGACGAAAGGCCAGCAGATTGATTGGCTGCTCCAAAGGCGCGGAAGGAATAAAGCCCGGCCGTATCTGATGAACCGGATATCGGTAGCGACCCATTTGCATAGTGGGATTGATCACGGGTGCATACTGGCCGCGCGCAAGCGGCAACTCCTCGCACAGCCTGACCTCGGCCTCATGCAAACGGGCCAGGGTTTCGAGGTACTCCCAGTGGATCAGCTCGGCCATCCACGGCCGACTCTCCAACCAGGACTGACCCTCTCCGGCGATGAAGTCCAGTAACTCGCTACCGATTTCCGGAAACAGCGGCGTGGTTGAGCGATGTTCGATCATCAGCTGGCGAATCAGCTGGTCCCACTCGTTCTCATCCAGCAGGCGCTTGAGCACGGGAAAGTTGCGTGCCATGAGGTTGCGCAAATTGCCGAAAAACAGACGCCGGTAAATCGCCATCCGGCGCTCCTCGAGGCCGGATGGCGGCGGACTGTGCTCAGGGTCGCGCAGATGCGCGGCAAAAGCCTGCTGCAGCCTGAGCATTCGTTCAGGCGGCTGCGTGTTGTCCATTTTTTCCGGCATATTCATTTTGAATGTTGGCTATCGTGTCGACTTCGGCCAGCAATTCAGCCAGCGGCGGAAAGTTGAAGTCGCGTTCGAGCACGGTGGGTACCGGGCCCATGACGTCGTAGGTGCGACGCAGCAAGCTCCAAACCGGATCGGCTACGGCCGCGCCATGGGTATCGACAATCAGATCCTCGGCTTCGTGATGATGACCGGCGATATGCAGATAGGCGACGCGCTCAAGCGGCAAAGCGCGCAAAAACTCATCGGCATCGTAACCATGGTTGACGCTGTTGACGTGCACATTGTTGACATCCAGCAACAGCAGGCAGTCAGCGCGCTCGCAAACCTCGGTGATGAACTCCAATTCGCTCATCTCGGTCGCGACCGACGCATAGTAGGAAATGTTTTCCATCGCGATGCGTCGATTCAGGGTGTCTTGAACCTGCATGATGCGGGAGGCGACCCAATCGACTGTCTCGGGCAGAAAAGGCAGCGGCATTAGATCATACAGATGGCCGTGCTCCGAACAGTAACTCAAGTGCTCGGAAAAGCACTCGACCTGGTGATCGTCAAGGAAGGACTTCAACCGCTGCAGAAATCGCTGGTCCAGCGGTTCCGGCGCTCCGATCGACAATGACAGTCCATGGCAAACGAACGGAAAGCGCTCGCGATACCAGCCCAGCTGGCGACGTAAACGCCCGCCCACACCGATCCAGTTCTCCGGCGCCAACTCCATGAAGCCAATGCGATCGAGCTCGGCCTCCTGCAGCGGGCCCAGCAGGGCCCGCCGCAGTCCGAGTCCGGCACCTTTCACCGATTCGTGAGTCAAAGACATGACCACTCAGGACCCGTGCTCAAGCCGCGCCGCAGGTGCCTTCACCGCAAGCACCCTCGCCGCAGGTCCCTTCCTCATCCTTGTCGTCCTCGCCGCAGGCACCTTCACCACAAGCACCTTCGCCACAAGCGCCCTCACCGCAAGCGCCTTCTTCGTCTTTGTCGTCCTTCTTGTCTTCGTCTTCTCCGCAGGTGCCTTCACCACAGGTACCTTCCCCACAGGCGCCCTCGCCGAATCCGGCTTGCTGCGACATGAACCCGCGGTCCAGCGTCTCGGCCTGGAACAAGTTTTCGGCAGAGGGGGCAGCGGCAAGTGCCCCCATGGACAAAGACAGGG
>SLJA01000201.1 GCA_007135355.1 Wenzhouxiangella sp. | reverse complement strand
GCGCTCCCAGGCCGCTTCGAAGCGTTCGCGCCAGGCCTTGAGCGTCAGCGCATAGCTGGCCCCGAAATCGGTCAGTTCGATCAACCCGAGCCGGGTGGAGCGCGCCATGGCCGTGGTGATGGCGCTGACCGAGGGAATGAAACTGCCGGGGAAAACGTAGCGCTTGATGTAGTCGACCGTGCCCAGCGCTCGGGCATAGCGAAAGTCTTCGATGGTGATGGCCTGGATCAGGGCCAGCCCGTCCGGTTTCAGGCAGCGCTCGATCTGCGCCAGATAGGTGTCCAGGTACTGGTGCCCCACCGCTTCAATCATCTCGACCGACACCACGCGGTCGTAGCGCCCGTCCAGGTCGCGGTAGTCCTTGAGCAGGACTTCCACGCGGTCCTCGAGACCCAGCGCCTGCACCCGCGACCGCGCGTGCTCGTGCTGCTCGCGCGAGATGGTGATGCTGGTGACCCGGCAGCCCGTGCTTTGGGCTGCGTGGATGGCGAGCCCGCCCCAGCCGGTGCCGATTTCCAGCAGGTGGTGTTCCGGCTCGAGGGCCAGCTTGGCGCAAATCCGGTCGAGCTTGGCCACCTGCGCCTGCTCCAGCGTATCCCGCGGCCCGGTGAACAGGGCGCTGGAATACATCATGCGCTCGTCCAGCCACTCGGCGAAAAACTCGTTGCCCAGATCGTAGTGGGCGGCGATGTTGCGCCGCGAACCCTTCAGGCTGTTGCGGTTGAAGGCGTGCCAGATCTTCATTAGCGCGCCGCTCAAGCGCGCACTACCCTGGTCGATGGCATTCAGCGCCTCGCGGTTCCTGGCCAGGACGCGAATCACGGCCACCAGGTCGGGGCTGTCCCATAGCCCGGCCATGTAGGCTTCGGCCGCGCCGAGTCCGCCGCCGGTGGTGAGCAGGCGCCAGAATCGCATGTCGTGAACCTCGACATGAGCACACAGCGAGCCGCCCCGACCGACCCGCGTTTCTCCGCACGCATCGCGGATGATCAGCATGCCGTCCTCTAGCGCTGAAAATCGCGCCATCACCCGGGACCGCAGCCATTGGTCAAGGCGGGCGCCGCGACCGGCGCGCCGGTCCATCGTTTCCAGTTCGATCGTCTCGTCTTTGCCGCTCATGCCTGATCAGCCTGCCTTTTGGGATGGGGATGGAATGGAATCCGCTTGATCCACAGCTTCAGCGCTTGCCAGTAAATCGCGGCCAGCACGCGCGCGGTCATCAGCGGGAACTTCAGCGGCATCTGCCGCATCGCGCGCTGGTTCAACGGCTGTGGAGTCAACTCCATCCCTGCGGCGAAGGATTCTGTGTCGCCGTCCATCACCACCATGTGAACACCGATGCGGCCGGTCTCGATGCGGAAGCGCCAGTCGTAGTGCAGATTCATGGGCAGGAAGGGCGAGACGTGGAACTGCTTTGAAAAATCGAAGCGGTATTCCGGACCGGCCTGGTCGCGGCAGTCCAGCACGTAAGCATGGCGCTCGCCCCAGGGCGTGTTGTGGATTTCGGCGACGATGAATTCAAGCTTGTCCTGTCGATCCAGGCACAGGTAGAAGCTGACCGGGTTGAAGCACACACCCCACTGGCGCAGATGGGTCAGCAGCAGGATGCGGCCCTGCGGAAGCACGCCGCTTTGGGCATGCACCCGTTCGCGCACCGCATCACTCAGCGGCTGTGCCGGATTGCCCAGATAGTCGCTGCGACGGAAACAGACCAGGTTGAAGCGCTCGAACGACCACAGGGCCGACAGCCCACATAGGGTTTCGATCTGCTCGATGTCGAACAGGCTGTAGTAGAGGCGATAGCTGAAGCGATGGGGCCGCGGCGAGCGCCGCCGATGCCAGACCGTGCCGGCGGCGAGCGCGTTATCCATCCCGGCCTTGATCCCCGGCGACCCGGTCCAGGGCGTCGACCACCCGACGGGCGCTGCGGGCGCCGTCCTCATGAAAGCCCCAGCCCCACCAGGCGCCGCAGAACCAGACGCCGTCGCGCCCGTTGATCTCATCCCAGCGGGCCTGGGCCGCCACCGCTTCGGGGGTGAACACCGGATGCTGGTATTGCCGGCGCACCAGGATGCGGGCCGGATCGACCTGCTCGGTCTGGTTGAGCGAGACGATGTAGTCGCGCCGGCTGTTGATGCCCTGAAGCAGGTTCATGTAGTACGACACCTGGCACTGCTCCTGATCACCGACCTGGCGGCGCACGTTCCAGGCCGCCCGCGCCGCCGGCAAACGCGGCAGCAGCGAAGTGTCGGTGTGCAAAACCACTTCGTTGGGCTGGTAGCCGATGGCACCGAGCACCTCGCGCTCGCTGCGCGTCGGCTGATCCAGCAGCCTGAGCGCCTGGTCGGAATGACAGGCCAGGATGACCTGGTCGGCGACGATCTCATCCGTGTCCGTCACCACGGTCAGGCCATCCTGCCGGCGCCGGACCGCCTTGACCGGGCAAGCGGTCTCGAATCGGGCCGAACAGCGGGACGCCTTTTCCACGTAGCTGCGGCTGCCGCCGGCGACAGTGCGCCAGGTCGGGCGACCTTTCAGCTGCAGCATATTGTGGTTGTCCATGAATTTGAGCAGGTGACGCATGGGGAAATCGGTGATCTGCCCCATCGGTGCCGACCACAAAGCCGAGGCCATGGGCAGCAAGTGCTGCTCGCGGAACATCGAGCCCAAACCGCTGGCGTCCAGCCATTGGCCCAGCGTGACCTGGTCGTCCAGCGTCTCCAGCAGCTGAGGTGCCTGGCGGTAGAAGCGCACAATGTCGCGGACCATGCCGAGAAAGCGCGGGCTGAACAGGTTGCGGCGCTGACAGAACAGGCGGTTGAGCCCGGTTGCGTTGTATTCCAGCCCGGTGGCTTCATCGCTGACCGCGAAGCTCATGTTGGAATCGCGCCAGCGCACGCCCAGTTCCTCGAACCAGCCGGTCAGCAGCGGGTAGTGGTGTTCGTTAAAGACAATGAAGCCCGAGTCGATCCACAACTCGCGGTCGGGCTCGGCGATGCGATGGGTGTCGGCATGGCCGCCGAGCCGGTCATCGGCTTCGAGCACGATGACTTCGTGGCTCTTGGCCAAATGCCAGGCGGCGTAGAGTCCGGCGACACCGGCGCCGACGATGACGATTTTCAAGGCGCGGCCTTGACCCGGCGCGCGTCACGGATCGGCTCCGGCACGCCCTTGAGGTCCCAGACCAGGCCGAACCAGCTCATGACTTTCAGAGCGTAAAAGCTCAAGTCGATTTCCCACCAGTAAAAGCCCTGGCGCGCCGAACCGGGATAATGATGGTGATTGTTGTGCCAACCCTCGCCCAGGGTCAGCAAGGCCAGCCAGAAATTGTTGCGGCTGTCATCGCGGGTGGCATAGCGGCGCTTGCCCCAGATATGGGCCAGGGAATTGATGGTCAGCGTTGCGTGGATCAGGACCACGGTGGAAATGAAGTAGCCCCAGATCAGCATTTGCCAGCCGCTGGTTTCCAGACCGGGTGCGACCCGGTTCAGGACCACGCCGAGGATGAACCACAGCGCGGCATAGGCAACCGGCACGAGCAGCGCATAGCGATCCAGCCAGCGCAATTCGGGATATTTGGCCAGATCCGGAATGCGCTCGTAATCGGTGGCGAAATGCTCGCGGCTCAGAAACCAGCCCATGTGGCTCCAGAAAAAACCATGATGCGGTGCATGCGGATCGGAATCCTGGTCGGCGCAGCGATGGTGCTGACGGTGGTGTGCCGCCCACCACAGGGGGCCGCGCTGAGTCGCGGCCGCGCCGATCACAGCAAACAGAAATTGCAGGCCGCGGCTCGTCTTGAATGCCCGATGCGAGAAATACCGGTGATAGAAAGCCGTGATGGCGAACATGCGGATCAGGTAACTGGCCAGAAAAGCCGCCACGGCCACCGCCGACACACCCACCCAGATCACGGCCAGACACGCAGCATGCAGCGCGATAAACGGCACAATCCTGAGCCAATCGATTCCTGGTTTATCAGCCTGATATCGCGATGAATCGAACCAGGCAAGCAGCGCATTTTTCAAAGGTCGCGGTCCGGGGTGGGCGGTGAGGTGCGCAATGTTAGCCGTCGGCCCAATGAAAACATCGTGAATCCAGCTCCCTCCCACGAGGACAACGTCAACTCTTCACCGCACCTTTATCGAGCAGGTCGCACACTCCAAAAATGAAAAAGTCAACCTTGGCCATTGCGCTACTTAGTTTGGGTCTCACCGTGCTGCTGGCCGGGTGCGGGAATCGTGGAGGAGCAGGTATGCCGGATTTGATCGAGCCGTATGAGGATGCGTTGCGGGATTTCCCCGGGTCGGCTCAGGCCATTGATCTGGGGTTAGAGCGCTTCAAGGCCACTTACAAGGATTTGACCGATCCGGGGCTTCCCCAGATGATTCGGGAAACCTATGCCGAATCATTATTTTTTAATGATACGTTGCATACTTTCCATCGAATTGACGACCTGGTCGAATACATGACACGCACGGGCGCCGGCTTGAGCGAAAGTCTGGTGTCAGTGCAACAAGTGGTTCGGGATGGACCTGATGTGTACGTGCGCTGGACCATGGAGTTCAAGACGCGGGCCGTCAGGCGCGATATCCACTCACGCTCTATCGGCATTAGCCACTTGCGTTTTGACGAAGAAGGCCGAGTGGTGCTGCATCAGGATTTCTGGGATAGCGGACACGGTTTGTACATGCACCTACCGTTCGTCGGCTTCGCCGTTCGACGGGCACGCAAAGCTTTATGAGAACAGCTATCAGCATACTGGTGTGGCTGGGGGCAGGCTGGCTCGCGCTTGAGTCGCTCCCCGCTAATGCCAGCGCCGACCCAGCCACGGAACTGACGCGCTGCGCCGAACTGGAGCTGCGCGTGGCCGGTCTTTTGCGGGTAGGCACCGCCCTGCTCTACCTGGACCAATGCAGCGACGCGAAACGCATTCTCGAACCGGTGCCGAAAAAATTCTCGCTCGAATTGGCACGCCCTTTTCGCGGCCAGGATCTGGTGGCAACCGCGCGCTCGACATTGAAGCAGAACCTGGCCTTGCGTGACGATGAAGATTTGCCGGCACCGCTGCGCTGTATGGCTGATGCCTATGTTGACGCCGACAGTGGCGACCGCTATGACGTTGTTTTCCGCCCGGACAATGGTCTAAGCATGTATCTGAATGGCGAGCTTCTGGAGCAATGTGACGCATCTTCAGGGGCAGAGAAGTACTTCATGATCTGGTTTGGCGAGCAACCGTTCCACCGGCGCATGCGCGACCGGCTGCTTGAACAGGCGCTCAACCACAGCGGCCCTGCAAGCAGCTGACGCGGCTTCCGACGGCCGCGCCTGGGGCGCAAGGCCATCGCCCCCGCCCGTTGGCAGCGACAACCCGTCCGTGCCCGATGCAGCGTACAATTCCCGCCAGGCAGAGATGAACGGGAGTGCAGGTCATGAGCTTCAGAAATACGTCTCTACTGATCGCGGTAGATGATTCCGAAAGTGCCGGCCGGGCCCTCGATTTCGGGCTGGATATGGCCGAGAGTCTGCGCTTGCCGGTGCGCATCGTCCACGCTACTCAGCCTGCGGCCATGCGCAGCGGAGAAGTTCGCAGCATCGATCTCGACCGAATCCACGAGGCTACCGGCACCGTGCCCGAATACGAGCTGGGAGCTGCATTGCTGGATCGTGCCGTTGCCCGCGCCGGCGAACGTCAAGTGTCGATCGAACCGGTTCTGCTGGGCGGCGACCCGGCCGAGGCCCTGATCCGTTACGCCGCTGAGTGCGATCGCCCCATTCTGGTTGTCGGCAGACGCGGGCGCGGCAGGCTTCAGGGACTCTTAATGGGCAGTGTCAGCGACAAAACCGTCAGACTGGCCCAATGCCCGGTGATCGTGATCAACTAGCCGTAAAGGGAAAGCAGCGCACCCAGTCGATCATCGACCCATTCGCTGACCGGCGTCAAGCGCACCCCGAAACGCTGCTCCAGCGCTCGGGTGTCCACCAGCGGTCCATGATCAGGCAAATCATTGATGCCGGCATAAAGCTCGGCAATCGATCGACCAACCTCGGCGCTGCCGGCGAGGTGACTGAGCGTGTCGGCAAAATCTTCAACCGATTGCGGCGCGTAATGCACTTCACGGCCGTACACGCCGGCCAGCAAGCGGCAAAGCTCCGGGCCGGTGACCGCTTCGGGGCTGGCAATGTCGATGACTTCACCCGCCACGTCGGCATGCAAAGCCGAGATTGCGATTGCAGCCTGGTCTTCGGTAGCAGTCCAGTTAAGACGTCGACTGGAGTCAAGCGGCGGATAGCTCAGGCGTCCATGCTCGCGAATTTCCCGAATGACATGGGGCCAGACCAGATTCGCCAGGTACAAGGTCGGCCTGAGGACAACAGTATCTACACCGCTGGCCAGCATCGCCGCGGTAACGCCGCGCAGCCCAACCACAAATTCGCTATCGGGCAGGGCATCATGGCACCAGGCTGACGTACTGAAGATCAAGCGATGGATGGCACTGTCCTGCAGCGCCTGCAGGAAGTGATCCACCATGGCCGAGCCGGCACCACTTTGCGGCATGACCGGCAGATGAAAAAACACCCCGTCCATATCCTGCATGGCGTCCCTGAGCGAATCGGCGTCGAGCAGATCGGCCTCGAACACTTCGACCTTCCGCGACAGGCGTTTTTCCGCCGCCCGCGCGTCCCGGGTGACTGCCCTGACGGACAATCCCGCTTCCAAAGCCGCATCGACGACCGGATGTCCCTGGGTGCCGGTGGCGCCAAAAACCAGCAGGCGATTGATTTTGGTCATGAGCTTGGGTTTGAAAGAGATGTCAGACCGCAGAATATCGCATCCTCTACCAATCGGCTGACTGGGAAGCTTCTGAATAACGATGCGCGGCCTGGATCGGCATTTCGGCGACAGCTTCCGTAGTAAGCTTTCAGGTATACATGAAACCTCTCCCGCGCCATTTACTGCCCATCGTGCTGCTGGTCGCCGGATGCTCATCGGCCACAGACAGCCTGGAAACGCCATCGTGGCCCGAGCTGCAGTATGAACCGCCCGCCTTGGTCGAGCTCGAACAAGAACCGTTGCTGGTGTGGCGCAAGTCAGATTGCCCGAGCACACCGGACTGGCGGCAGGGTTAAAAAAGGCGGTGCGCGAACGCACCGCCTTCAAGCGCCCTCTCAGGGACCAGCAACCCTGTTGAGGGGGTCCTTCTACCTTTGCCGAAGCAAAGGCCCTACCAGCAACATACATGTGCAGGATGACTCAATCCGGACGTTTTGTATGCCGCAGTTTTACCCGAGTTCATGTAGGATATTTCCTACAGCTTGTAAGATATTTCCTACACGTCATCCGCCACGCGTCGGCCGACTGCAGCGCCCAGTAGCACATCTGGTCCACGCATTGGGCCAGGCCACCGCCGGGCCAGTCGCTTCGCGGAGCCTCGCTACGCCCACCCGTCATGGCGAGACGACCGCTGAATGGTAGTATTCCTGTCATTCCAATGCTGGAGGGCAATCATGGGTAAATCCTCTCGATACGCTGCCAAAATCCCCGATTCCGACGGCATCATTCCCTACACTGACGAAGAGCATAGTGTCTGGGCCGACCTCTACGCCCGGCAATTGGAAGTCATCCAGGGCCGAGTCTGCGGTGAATTTCTGGACGGGCTTGAAATGCTCAAGCTTCCGCCGGATCGAATCCCGCAACCCCACGAGGTGTCGGCAGTGCTGCGCGAGCGTACCGGTTGGGAAGTGGCGCCGGTACCCGCGCTGATCAATTTCGACCGGTTTTTTCAGCTCCTCTCGGAAAAGAAATTTCCTGCCGCCTCATTCATTCGCTCGCGCGAGGACATGGACTACCTGCAGGAACCGGATATCTTCCACGAGATCTTCGGCCATGCCACCATGCTGACGCACCCAGGCTTCGCGGATTTCACCGAAGCCTACGGCAAGGCCGGCGTTCGCGCGACCAAGGCTGAACGGGTGTTCCTGGCCCGCTTGTACTGGTTCACCGTCGAGTTTGGGCTGCTGCAAACACCCCAAGGACTGAGAATCTGCGGTGGCGGCATCGCTTCTTCGCCAGGGGAAACGCACTATGCACTGGAAAGTGACGAGCCGATCCGGCGACCCTTCGACCCGGTCGACGCTTTGCGTACACCCTACCGAATCGACATTTACCAGACTGTGTATTACCTGCTTGACCGGCTCGACGACTTGTTTGACCTGGCCCGAGCCGATCTGCTTGGACTGATTCGTCAAGCCCGGGCGCTCGGCGCTTTCACTCCAACCTATCCGCCTAAATCCGTCGCCAAGGAGGCTGCCTGAAATGACCGAGACTGACCGATTAACCGACAAAAAATGTGTTCCCTGCGAGGGCGGCACGGCGCCGCTCGAGCGCGATCGCGTTGCCGCATTGCTGCCGCAGATCCCCGGCTGGCAGGCCAACGAAGCCGGGACCGTCATCTATCGCCGCTTCGAGTTCAAGGGCTTTTACAAGACCATGGCTTTCATCAACGCCATGGCCTGGATCGCCAATCAGGAAAACCATCACCCCGACTTCGAGGCGGGCTACAACTTCTGCCTGGTGCACTTCACCACGCACGCGATTGATGGCCTGAGCGAAAACGATTTCATTTGCGCCGCCAAACTGAACGCGTTACTGGATGAATAGACCAACCGAGGCCACTGCGCGCTCTGCCGTCGGAAACGATCTGGAGCGCGCGCTGGATCAGGTCAACGCGGTCATCGTCGGCAAAAAGGCGGTGGTCGAACTGGCATTCTCCGCGCTGTTAGCCGGCGGCCATCTTTTGGTTGAGGATCTGCCCGGGGTCGGCAAAACCACGCTGGCCCAGGCACTTTCCGTGGTGCTGGGCGGAACGTGGCAGCGCATTCAGTTCACCAACGACATGCTGCCGGCGGATATTCTCGGCGTCTCGATTTTTCGTCGCGCGGATGAACAGTTCGAGTTTCGCCCCGGCCCGGTGTTCGCCAACGTGGTGCTGGCGGATGAAATCAATCGCGCCACGCCGCGCACCCAGTCCGCCCTGTTGGAGGCCATGGCTGAAGGCCAGGTCACCGTTGATGGGCAGACCCACGCGCTGCCGCAACCGTTTTTCGTGATCGCCACTCAAAACCCTCTGGATATGGCCGGGACTTATCCCCTGCCGGATTCGCAGTTGGACCGATTTTTGCTTCGAACGGCCATCGGCTACCCGTCGGCAGCCGAAGAGCGCCGTTTGTTGATCGAGCCGGATCGGCGTGACCTCCTGGCCAATCTACAGCCGGTACTGGATCCGGCCCGAGTCAGCCAGCTGATCAGGACTGCCGCGGGCTTGCATGTGGCCGAGCCGGTACTCGATTACATCCAGGCCCTGGTCCACGCCACGCGAAGCCACGCCAGCCTGCGCGCCGGCCTGTCTACCCGGGCTGCCCTGGCACTGATTCGCACTGCCAGAGCACACGCACTGGTTCGCGGCCAGGATTTCTGTCTGCCGGAAAACGTCAAGCTGATTTTTCCGGCCCTGGCCGGTCACCGTCTGCAGACCATGCCCGAGGCCGGTCTGTCGGTCGACCAGGTCGTGGCTGAAATCATTGACGCGACCGCGGTTCCCTGAGACGGCGATGTCTGCAAGCCCGTCGCTGGCCGACTATCGCCAGACATGGCAGCGGTGGTTTCAGCGCTGGATCGCTCGCCGCGGCCCGACGCGACCACCGCTGACGCTCAAATACCGCCAGATCTTCATCTTGCCAACCCGCTTTGGCTGGGCCCTCGGGTTGTTGATGTTCGCCATGCTCATGGGCAGTCTGAATTTCAACAATAACCTGGGCTTGCTGACCACGTTTATTGTTGCCGGACTGGCCTCGAACTCCATGCTGCTGGCCTTTCGCAACTTGCAGCAACTGAACATTCTGCGTACGGGCGCGACACCTGTATTTGCCGGACGAACTGCCCATCTGCTGGTAACGTTGAACAACACCGCACGGCGAGAGCGCCCCGGTCTGGAACTGAAACACGACGACAGCACGCAGATGTTCAGCCTGGGCGCTGAGCAATTCACGGAGGTCGCGGTGCCCATTGCCACTCGCCAACGCGGCTGGCAGCAGCTTGGCCGCCTGCGTATCCAGACCAGCCACCCCATCGGTTTGTTTGAAGCCTGGTCATGGTTCTGGCCGGAGCGACCGATCCTGGTCTGGCCGGCCCCGGCAGCCAACCCGCCTCGCTGGCCGGACCACGCTGCCGATCACATCGGCGCGCTGCCGCGCGAACGAGCCGATGGCGATGAGTTTTTCAGTCTGCGCCCTTGGCGTCTGGGCGACTCGCTGCATCGCGTGGCCTGGAAGGCCAGCCAGCGCCACGATAGCCTGCTGTCGCGTGAATTGCGCCAGCTGCAGTCGCCGGATCTTCGCTTCGATCTTGGGCAGACTCCCGGCGCCAATTTGGAAGACCGCATCAGTATCCTGACTGCGTGGGTGTTGCGCGCGCATCGCGAGGAGCGCAGTTGGACGCTGACGCTGGGTGCCGGGTCGCTGGGCCCGGATCGGGGCGAGCAACACCTGCATGCATGCTTGCGCGCGCTGGCGGAACACTGATCGGGACATGGCTCAGTTGCCAGCACATCCTCTGCCGCCTTTCAACGCCGTCGCCTGGACGGTGGCCGCTTTTGTGACAGCTGCCGCGCCCCATCTGCTGGCCATGCCGATCTGGCTTGCCGGCGCGGTCCTGCTGGTTTGTGCCTGGCGCCTGGCCGCCGCCCATTATCGCTGGCGTCCGCCACCGGCCCTGCTGCGCTTGAGCATCGCCGGCATCGGCATTGGCCTGATTATTTTTGCCTTCGGCGGGCTGTGGGGTCGGCGCACAGCTACCGCACTGCTGTGTGTCATGCTGGCGGCCAAGATGTTGGAGATGTTCACCATGCGCGACCTTCGCCTGGTGGCCTCTGTGTGTTTTTTCCTGATAGCCACGCAGTTTCTGTTCAACGAACGCCTGGTTTACCTCGGCTATCTGGTGCTGGGATCACTGCTCGCCACGATCGCGCTCTACCGAATTCAGGAAATACGTGTTGGTCCCGGTCGAGCAGACCTGGCCGGTGAAGTCGTCGGGGCCCGCGGCGGTGCACTGCTGCTGGTGATGGCGGTGCCCGTAGCGCTGACCCTGTTCGTGCTGTTTCCGCGCCTGGCTCAGCCGCTGTGGGGGCTGCCGGATCAGGTCATGGATGGCCGCACCGGTCTGTCCGATGAAATGTCTCCAGGTTCGATCAGCAATCTGTTTCTGGATGACTCGCCCGCCTTCCGGGTGGAATTTGACGGCCTGCCGCCTCCGCCCGAGCAGCGCTACTGGCGCGGACCGGTGTTGTGGAATTTCAATGGCAACACTTGGAGTCGCCCATTTTTCAGCGACACGCCGCGGCAAAGCTTTGTTCCCGTAGGCCCGCGCGGCTTGAGCTATCGGGTGCAACTTGAACCCCATGAAAGGCGTTGGCTGTTCGTGCTGGACTTCCCGGTCAGCGGACCGGACACCGCTACCCTCACGGTTGATCATCAGATGCTGCACCGGCATCCGGTCACCACTTTGATGCAATACGAAGTGGTTTCCAACCCCGACTTCGTCGATATGCCAAGCCTGCCGGCGGGTTTGCGCACCCTGGCGACCCGTCTACCCGAGGATCGCAACCCCCGGACGCTGGCGCTGGCCGCACAATTGCGCCAGCGCTACAGCGATGATCGTGAGCTGATCCAGTCGGTTCTGAGCTGGTTCCGCGAGGAGGCGTTCTACTACACTCTGCGACCCTCGCCACTGGGCCGCCACGGGGTCGATGAATTTCTGTTCGACCTGCGTTCCGGCTTTTGCGAGCACTACGCCTCGGCCTTCGCGGTGCTGATGCGCGCGGCGGGTATTCCAACCCGCGTGATCACCGGCTACCAGGGCGGGTTTTGGCAGGCCGGCAGCCAATATCTTCTTGTCCGCCAGTCCGATGCGCATGCCTGGAATGAGGTGTGGTTGGAGGGCAGCGGCTGGACCCGGGTCGATCCAACCGCCGCAGTTTCACCGGCGCGCATCGAACAGGGCGCGCGCAGCGTGCTGGACGCTCCACGCCACTTGCTGGATCGCGACTGGATACAAAACCTGCGCAATCGTTACGATCGTATCCAACACCTTTGGAACCGCTGGGTGCTGGGCTTTGACCACCAGCGCCAGCAGCGATTGCTTGAACGACTGGGCTTGCCTGACATGAGCGTCGAGCGAATTGCACTGCTGATGATCGTGATGCTGAGCCTGGTCAGCGCGCTGCTGGCGTGGCTCGTACTGCAGCCTCGTCGGCTTAGCCCACGCAGCGACGCCGAAAAAGCCTGGCAGCGCATGCTGCGGCGCCTGCGACGGCAAGGGTTCGTCAAACAAGCACAGGAGACTCCACTGGAGTTCGCAACCCGAGTTCAGACCGGCATGCATCCGGCGGGGCCGGAGTTCATGCGGCTGACCCAGCTGTACTGCAGGGTCCACTACGGCAATCAGGGCAGCGAGACAGCGCGCTTTTTGACTGGCGCAAAGGCATTTTCACCTTCCCGGACCTGAACCCAGGCGCACGCGCAATGTCGAAGTCTTGATGATTCATACATCCTCAACCCCAGTCAACCCGATTTGCCGGAGATAGCTGATGCCTTCAGTGGTTCGCGTTGTTCAGTTGGTCATGCTGTCTGCTACAGCGCTGCTTGTTGCCGGTTGCGCCAGTATCCCGGCGCCGCTGGCCGGCGAGTTCGCCGAGTTCCAGCCCAACCAGGCCACCGACCGCTCGATTGGCGCCCAAGTGCGCTGGGGTGGCTCTATTGTCGAAACCCAACCCGGCCGTGGCGAGACCTGCGTCGAAATTCTGGCCCGTGACCTGGACCGGGAGTTGCGGCCGGTTTCTGGCGACAATCACTTCGGCCGCTTTCTGGCCTGCCGGTCGGGCTTTCAGGACCCGGCAATTTTCACCCCCGGCCGCGACATCACCGTCGTCGGGCGAATCGACAGTTTTGTCGATGGCGAGATCGGTGAGTTCGTCTATCGCTATCCACGCCTTTCGGCAGAAGTGATGTATCTGTGGTCTGCCCGACCCGACATGATCTGGGTCAGCGGCGGCCCCTTCTATGACCCCTGGTGGCACCATCGGCATCCGCGGAGCCGCTTCTCCGGCTCAGTGATCATTGTTCGCTGAAGATAGACTGTTATTTGATACAGTTTCGCGATGCCGCTGACTGATCGCCAACAACAAATCCTCGACTTTATCGAGCAACAGGTCTTCGAAAACGGCCTGCCGCCCACGCGCGCCGATATTGTCGACCACTTTGGCTTTGCCTCGCCAAATGCCGCACAATGCCACCTGCGCGCCCTGGCGCGTCACGGAGTGATTGAGCTGCGGCCCAACCAGGCGCGCGGCATCATCCCGCTGCAGACCCATGCACGGCGGCGCGTCGGTCTGGACGGGCTGCCCCTGATCGGCCGGGTAACCGCAGGCACTCCGGTGCTGGCGGTAGAAAACCACGAAGATGAAATCCGTCTGGACAAACGCAGTTTCAGACCCGTGCCGGACTTCGCCCTGCGCGTGCTCGGAGATTCGATGATCGAGGCAGGCATTCACGATCAGGATTTGCTCCTGGTGCACAAGACACCGGAGGCGCGCTCGGGTCAGATCGTGGTCGCCCGTCTGGGTGATGCCGTGACGGTCAAGCGCTTGCGGCGCCGCGGCCGCGCCACCTGGCTGGAGCCGGCCAATCCCAACTATCCGCCCATTTCAATCGCGGCCGGCGACGATTTCACCATCGAGGGGCTGGGCGTCGGTGTAATCCGCACCCGACTGGAGTGATCAGGGCTCGATCCGGAAACGATCGGCGTCGGCCAGAAAGGGCAATTTCGCCCGCAAGTCCCGGAGTGCCGCGAGATCCAAGTCCACCAGCGTGACGGACTCGTCCGCCCCCAGCTCCGCCAGGCATTCACCGCCGCCGTCCCATGCCGAGGACCGACCCGGATAGGGCACGCTGTTGCCGTCGACGCCGGTGCGGTTGACGCCGATCACGAAAGCCTGGTTCTCGACCGCCCGGGCACGCAGCAGCAGACGCCAGACCTCCACCCGCGGCGTCGGCCAGTTGGCCACGAACAACTGCAGATCGAAGCCGCGGCTGTTGCGGCACCAGACCGGAAAGCGCAGGTCGTAGCAGATCTGCAGATCGATGCGCCAGCCGCGCCACTCCACGACCGTCGGCGCGTTGCCGGCAGCATAGCGCCGATCCTCGCCCCCATAAGCGAACAGATGACGCTTGTCGTACCAGCTCGCCTTGCCCTCCGGGCGCATGAACACCATGCGATTGCGCCTCAAGCCCTGTTCATCGGTCAAGGCAAGGCTGCCGGTAATGGCTGCCGATCGACCCTTGGCCTGAGCGCGCATCCACTCCAGGGTCGGGCCGTCGAAGGCTTCAGCCTGGCGCTCGGCGTCACCGAGAAAACCAGTGGTAAAGGTTTCGGGCAGCACATACAGGTCGGCTTGCGGAGCCTGGTCCATCAGCTCGGCCAGATGGTCGCGGTTGGCCTCGGGCGCCTGCCAGCGCAGTTCAGCCTGGACCAGGGCAGTCTTCAAGCGCGGAAGAGTCGCAGCAGTCATCGGCGGGACCGCTCAGGGAACACCGGCACGCTCGGTCTCTATCTCAACCAGGCGATCAATCTCGGCCTGGCTGAAACCGGCCCGACGGCGCGCTTCCAGGTTGAACGGGCCGCGCAGATTACCGCTGAAATAGTCCTCCAGCAGACGCCGAAAGGTCGACTCGGGCTCGGCGTCGCGCTTCCGGCACAGATAGCGGAACCAGCGGCTGCCGATGGCAACATGCCCCTCTTCTTCTTCCAGAATGACCCGCAGCAGGCTGACGGTTTGCTCATCGCCGACGGCAACCAGCTTTTCGATCATGCCGGGGGTGACATCCAGGCCACGCGCTTCCAGCACTCGCGGCACCAGCGCCATACGCACGAGCGGGTCATGCGCGGTCTTTTCCGCCATGTCCCACAGGCCATTATGAGCCGGCAGGTCGCCGTAATTCAGCCCCAGTTCGGCCAGACGTCCGTTGAGCATGGAGAAGTGACGAGCCTCGTCGGCAGCCACGCTCAGCCAGTCCCGGTAGTAGTCATCGGGCATGCCCGAAAAGCGCAAGGCCGCATCAAGACCGAGATTGATGGCGTTGAACTCGATGTGGGCGACGGCGTGGATCAAGGCCTGGCGGCCTTCCACGCTGCCCAGGCCGCGGCGGGGCAAACGCCCGGGCGATACCATGATCGGCCGTCCGGGCCGGCCACAGGGCAAAAGCCCAGGCTCGCCGGGATCGGACGGCTGCCAGCGTCCGTCGACCACCCGCGCCCAAAGTGCAGCCACGCGGCGGCACTTGGTCGCCGGGTCAGACTCGGCCAGGGCGGCGCGAGCCTGTTCCCAGGGGTTCAGCAGGTCAAGACTTGCGTATGGCATCGACCAGCGCGTCGGCAAAGCCGCTGGTGGAGACCTTGGTCGCCCCATCGATCTGGCGCGCGAAGTCGTAGGTGACGATCTTCTCACCAACCACTTTCTCGAACGCGTTTTCGATCAGCTTTGTCACCTCGGGCCAGCCGATGTAGTCAAACATCATGCAGCCGGAGAACATCAGCGACGACGGGTTGACCATGTCCTTGCCGGCGTACTTGGGTGCCGTGCCGTGAGTAGCTTCGAACACTGCGATGTTGTCAGCCATGTTGGCCCCCGGCGCAATGCCCATGCCGCCGACTTCGGCAGCCAACGAGTCGGACAGATAGTCGCCATTCAGGTTCATGGTGGCCAGGACTTCAAACTCGGCCGGACGCAGCAGCATCAGCTGGAACATGATGTCGGCGATGCGATCCTTGATGACGATCTTGCCTTCCGGCTGGTGACCGTCGTACTTGTCCCACAGCTCGTCCTCGGTAATGGTGACATCACCGAATTCCTCGGCCGCCACCTCATAGCCCCACTTGCGGAAGGCACCCTCGGTGAACTTCATGATGTTGCCCTTGTGGACCAGGGTGACCGACTTGCGATTGTTGTCGATGGCGTACTGGATTGCCTTGCGCACCAAGCGCTTGGAGCCGAATGCTGAAATAGGCTTGATGCCCAGGCCGGCGTCTTCAAAGAACTCCGCGCCCATTTCTTCGCGCAGGAACCTGGCCAGCTTGCGGTTCTCATCGGAGCCGGACTCGTATTCCAGGCCGGCGTACACGTCCTCGGTGTTCTCGCGGAAGATGACCGCGTCGACCTCTTCCGGCTTCTTCAACGGCGAGGGCACACCGTGGTAGTACTTGACCGGACGCACGCAGGCGTACAGATCCAGGGTCTGACGCAGCGACACGTTGAGCGAGCGAAAGCCCTCGCCGACCGGGGTGGTCAGTGGACCCTTGATACTGACGATCAAATCCTTGACGGCATCCAGCGTCTCTTTCGGGAAGTAGTCGCCACCGTAAATGCCGCCGGCCTTTTCGCCCAGGTAAAGCTCGGCCCAGTGCACCTTGCGCTTGCCGCCGTAGGCTTTTTCCACCGCAGCATTCCAGACCTTCATCGACGCCGGAGTGATGTCCACACCAATGCCATCACCTTCGATAAAACCCAGAATGGGCTGATCAGTCACGACCAGTTTGCCGTTTTCGACCCGAATCTTGTCGCCGGATTCAGGCAGCTTGATGTGCTCGTACCCCATTGGAAAATCCTTGTTGTTGGCAGCTTTCTAGTTTAGCACTGCAGGCTGGCAGCGCGGTTTGGGGAGTGGGGTGGTTTGGGGACGGAGGGGGTGGGATGGACTGCGCCCGCTGCCGCGGGCTTGCCCTTCGGGTGCGGCCTGCGGCCGCATCGTCCTCGCCTACGGCTCGGTTCGAACCCCTGGGTTCTCAGCCTCAACCCCACACCACGATCATCAAAAAAGCCCGCGCAAGGCGGGCTTTTTTTTGATGATGGCGGAGGGGGTGGGATTCGAACCCACGAAGGGCGCTAACCCTTGCCGGTTTTCAAGACCGGTGCATTCAACCGCTCTGCCACCCCTCCGGATGGTGAGGTTGGAAATGGTAGCAGAATGTGGGGCTATCAGGGAGGGGGGATTGATGCGGCTTTGCCGCATCGAGCTCGCCTGCGGCTCGGTTCGAACTCGGCTTCGAATCCGAGTCACCCTCACCACGAATCATGAAAAAGCCCGCACAAGGCGGGCTTTTTCATGATTGGCGGAGAGGGGGGGATTCGAACCCCCGAAGGGCCTGTTAGACCCTTAACGGTTTTCGAGACCGCCGCATTGACTGCGCGCCTTCGGCGCTTGCCCTCCGCTACGCGGAGGGTAGCTTCGCATCGAGCTCGCCTTACGGCTCGGTTCAACCACTCTGCCACCTCTCCTGAAAAAGTATTGCACTGGCTGAATAACGTGCAGCCGAACATTATAGCGGAAGGCTCAAAGCTTTCGAAAGGGGTCGGGGCACATCTGGAGTCCGGCATCCCTAGACCACGCTGCCAGCCGCATGTCCCGAAGCCCAGGCCCACTGGAAATTGTGGCCGCCCAGATGACCGGTGACATCGACGACTTCGCCGATGAAATACAGATCCGGATGGTCGATGCAGGCCATAGTTTGCGAGGACAGGCCGGAAGTATCCACACCTCCCAGAGTGACTTCGGCCGTGCGGTAGCCTTCGGTGTCGGCTGGCCACACGCGCCAACGCTTGATCGCCCTTGTGCAATCCGCGATGAGCCCGTCGGATAAGTCCGCCACGGGCTTGTCGGCCAGCCACAGTTCAAACCACCGATTGACAAGACTGCGTGGCAGCAAGTCCGCCAGCGCGGTGCGCAGGCCTTGCCGGGGCCGCTCGCGGCGCAAGTCTTTCAGGTGCTGCTCGAGATCCAGGTCCGGCAGCAGATCGACCCGCACGCATTCCCCAGGCTCCCAGTAGGAAGAGACCTGCAGCATGGCCGGACCACTCAAGCCCTTGTGGGTAAACAGGATATTCTCGCGGAACGTAGCCCCACCGGCTTCACTCGAGGTGTCCACGGAAACCCCGGCCAGCCCCTCGATCTGCTTGAGCTTGCGACCTTCGAGGACGAAAGGCACGAGAGCCGCGCGGGTGGGCTGTAGTTTCATGCCGAGCTGCCGGGCAAAATCGAAACCGAAACCGGTCGCGCCCATGCGCGGAATGGAATAGCCGCCCGTGGCGATGACCAGGGAGTCGCAGGCTATATCTTCGCCTTGGGTGTGCAGGCGATGCGGCGGTCCCAACTGCTCGATCTCGACCGGCGCGTGGGTGCGAACCTCGGCCCCGGCGGCCCTGCACTCGGCCAGCAGCAGGGCCACGATGTCCTTTGAGGACCGGTCGCAGAACAGCTGGCCCAGCTTCTTCTCGTGATAGGGCACGCCGTGCTTTTCGACCAGGGCGATGAAGTCCCAGGGCGTGTAGCGGCTCAAGGCCGACTTGCAAAAATGCGGGTTGGCCGAGAGGAAATTCTCCGGCCCGGAGTACATGTTGGTGAAATTGCAGCGCCCGCCGCCGGACATCAGGATCTTCTTGCCGACCTTGTTGGCGTGATCCAGCACCAGCACCCGCCTGCCCCGCTGCCCGGCCGTGATGGCACACATCAGCCCGGCCGCGCCGGCGCCGATGATCACCACGTCCCAATGCCTGGTTGGGCGGGAAGCGCCGCTCATTCAGGCTGGATTTGCGCAGAGGGACATGGATTTAACCGCAGATGAACGCAGATGAACGCGGATAAAAAAGCAGGGGGGTCGCGGCGAAGCCTCCCAACGAGAGCACAACCAGAGCCGCAATCAAACCAGCATTTGACACGTTCAGGCCAAGGCACCCAGCCCCATCATCTGCGTTCATCCGCGTTCATCTGCGGTTTCATTAAAAAAAAGCGTCAGCCACGTTCTTCCAGCCAGCCGCGAACCGAGGCCAGCGCACCCGGCAGGGCCTGTGCATCGCTGCCACCGGCCTGGGCGAAGTCGGGACGACCGCCGCCCTTGCCGCCGACCTGGCCGGCAACGAAATTCACCAGTTCACCCGCCTTGATCTGTGCGGTCAAATCCTGGGTCACGCCGGCGACCAGGCGCACGCCGGAATCGGTCGCCGTGCCCAGCACGACCACGCCGGAACCCAACTTGTTCTTCAATTGATCCACGGTGTCGCGCAGTCCGTTGGGATCCACGCCCTCCAGGTGCGCGCTGATCAGCTTGATCCCGCCGACTTCGACAGCCTGGCCGGCCAGATCGGAGCCGGCCGCCGAGGCCAGCTTGCCCTTCAGGCGCTCCAGCTCCTTTTCCAGCTGGCGCGAGCGGTCCAGCAGCTGCTCGACGCGCTCGGCCAGTTGCTCCGGGCCGGCCTTGAGGCGGCCGGAGACTTCGCGCACCGAGCGGTCCAGGGACTGCAACCAATCCACCGCCACCCGACCGGCCACCGCCTCGATGCGGCGCACGCCGGCCGAGATGCCGGTCTCGCTGATGATCTTGAACAAGCCAATATCGCCCATGCGTTGGACGTGAGTTCCGCCACACAGCTCGGTCGAGAAGTCGCCGAAGCGCAGCACGCGGACCGCGTCGCCGTACTTGTCGCCGAAGAACGCCAGGGCGCCGGCGGCGATGGCATCGTCGTAGGCCATCTCGCGGGCTTCGGCTTCGACATTCGCCTGGACTTGCTCGTTGACCAGGCGCTCGATCTCGGCGATCTGCTCATCGGTCACCGGCTCGTGATGGGAGAAGTCGAAACGCAGGCGGTCGGGCGCGACCAGCGAGCCCTTCTGCTGCACGTGCGTTCCCAGCACTTCGCGCAGGGCCGAGTGCATCAGGTGGGTGGCGGAATGGTGGCGGACAATGTCGGCGCGACGAGCCGAGTCGATCCCGGCTTCCAGCAGATCGCCTATGGCCAGGCTGCCCGAGGTCAGGCGGCCATAATGACCATGAAAAACACCGGCGAGCTTGCGCGTGTCCGTCACTTCAAATCGGGCCGCCGAACCGCTCAAGACCCCGGTATCGCCAACTTGTCCGCCGGACTCGGCATAAAAGGGCGTGCGATCCAAAATCAGCACCGCTTCCGCACCGGCTTCGAGGCGCCCGATTGGCTGACCATCGACCAGGATCGCCACCACCCTGGCCTGCTCGCAGGCATGCTGTTCGTAGCCCAGGAAACGCGTCGCCGGCAACTCTGCGGCCAGATCGGCCGACAGCCCGTCTTTCGCGCTGAATTGGCCTGCCGCACGGGCACGCTCACGCTGGGCCTCCATGGCCGCCTCGAAACCCGCCTCGTCAACGCCCAAATCGCGCTCGCGCGCAATGTCGCGGGTCAGGTCGATGGGGAAGCCGAAAGTATCGTACAGACGGAAGGCGACCTCGCCCGGAATCACCGGTTCCTTGAGATCAGCAATGGCCGTTTCAAGCAGCTTCATGCCCTGATCCAGGGTTTCGCCGAAACGGCGCTCCTCGCGCTCGAGCACGGCCGCGACCTGTTCCTGCTGACGCGCCAATTCCGGGTAAGCCTGGCCCATGACCTCGGCCAGCGGAGCCACCATCTTGCAAAAAAACAGGTCTTCGCAACCCAGCTTGTAGCCATGACGGATAGCACGGCGGATGATGCGGCGCAGCACATAGCCGCGGCCGTCGTTGGCCGGCAGTACGCCGTCGGCGATCAGGAAGGCACAGGCGCGGATGTGGTCGGCGATGACCTTGAGCGAGGGCGAGTCACGGTCGGTCGCGCCGGTCAGGCGCGCGGCCGCCTCAATCAGGCGCTCGAACAGGTCGATCTCGTAGTTCGAATGTACGCCCTGCACCACTGCGGCCAGGCGTTCCAGGCCCATGCCGGTGTCCACGCAGGGCGCCGGCAGCGGCTTCATCGTGCCGTCGGCGGCCCGGTCGAACTGCATGAAGACCAGGTTCCAGATCTCGATGTAGCGGTCGCCGTCCTCGTCCGGACTGCCGGGCGGGCCGCCGGGGATTTCGGGGCCGTGGTCGTAGAAGATCTCGGTGCAAGGGCCGCAAGGTCCCGTATCACCCATGGCCCAGAAGTTGTCGCTCTCGTAGCGTTTGCCGGGCTTGTCGCCGATGCGCGAGAAGCGGTTTGGGTCAACGCCGATGTGCTTGAGCCAAATCTCGGCTGCCTCGTCGTCATCCTGATAGACCGTGACCCACAGCTTCTCGGCCGGCATGCCGCACACCCGGGTGAGGAAATCCCAAGCAAACTCAATGGCCTCGCGTTTGAAGTAATCACCGAAACTGAAGTTGCCCAGCATCTCGAAAAAGGTGTGGTGGCGGGCGGTGTAGCCGACGTTTTCCAGGTCGTTGTGCTTGCCGCCGGCGCGCACGCAGCGCTGCGAAGATGCCGCGCGCGTGTAGGCTCGTTTCTCGGAGCCGAGAAAGACGTCCTTGAACTGGTTCATGCCGGCGTTGGTAAACAACAGGGTCGGATCACTGGCCGGCACCAGGGAACTGGACGCAACGATGCGGTGATCGCGCTCGGCAAAGAAGTCGAGGAAGGCCTGACGGATATCAGCTGTGGTTTTCATCAAAAATCCGGGCTGTTGGCGGAACCATGGGTATGCCGGTCATTTTAGGCGATCCGGCTCAGGCTACACTCGTGCGCGTGCCTCTTTCCGGTAAGCCGACATGCGATATCCCCTGCCTTCGATCGTTCTCCTGCTCACACTGGGCTCTGGACTGGTTATGGCGGACGAGATCGATTTCGACCGTATTGCCGTCTTCGACCCGCAAGCCCATGCCGCCGAAGTCACCGAATGTGATCGGCTCGCCGCACATCCCAGCGACCCGCATCGTCTGTCCGCGGGCCTGACCCGGGCCGAGATGGATCTGGAAGCGGTCAAGATTGCCTGCCATCAGGCCTTAAGCGAAAACCCTGACAGCCCCCGGCTGAACTACCAGCTGGCCCGCGCCTACGGCTATGCGGGGCGTCACGAGGAGGGTGATATTTACCGCCATCGCGCCCTCATGGCAGGCTATCCACAGTCGCTCTTCGTCGTCGGCTACATCATGGTCACCGGTTGGGACGGAGCCGAGCCCCGGCCGTGTACCGGCGGCGAGCTGATCAGACGATCCGCCCAGGCCGGACGCTACGCCGGCCTGGTCGCCTTTCCGCATTACTACCTGATGGGTCTATTCGCCGACTGCGCCGACTACCCACTGATCGACCGGGAGGAGATGCTGGATTTCCTGGCGCGGGCCGCAAGTAGCGACTTCTACCACTCCATTCTGGTCGACCAGCTAACTCATCAGCTCAGGCATGCCGACGGATCACGCTTTCCCGTTATCGAGTGAGCAAACGCCGTCAGCAGCGGCTATTCGCGATGATCATCACCTGACTGCAGTCACCACGGGTGGAGCCGGTTTCAACCCAAAAGCTCCCGAATATGCTCACCAGCAAAACCGCGTCGAGCCAACGCCTGTTGGCGGCGCGATTTTTCCTTGAGATCGGTAACCGGAACATCACCGTAGCGGCGCCCGTACCATTTTGCGGCCTGCGCCAGCCAATCGACCTCAAGCTCGGCCATGGCCCGCTCCACCAGTGCACGATCGATGCCGCGTTCGGACAGTTCGGCGCGAATGCGGAGTGGCCCGTAGGCCTTTTCGGCGCGACTGCGGACGTAGACCTCGGCAAAGCGTTCATCCGACTGCAGACCGGCGTCGGCCAGATCCTGAACCACGGACGGCACATGGACAGCCGGCCAGCCCTTGCGCTCGAGTTTGCGGACCAGCTCGACAAATGCATGCTCGCGTCGCGCAAGAAGCCGCAGCGCGGCCTCTCGCACATCGGCTCGACCGGATGAATCCCGGTCGCTGCCCATCAGCCGGCTTCAGCCGCCTTGGGCAGCTCGGCCTCGGCATCGCTGTGGGATTTCGGCAGCAGCTTTTCGCGCAGCAGCCGATCGATCTCGTTGGCCATGTCCGGATGCTCTCTCAGGAATTGGCGGACATTGTCCTTGCCCTGGCCGATGCGATCGTCGCCGTAGCTGTACCAGGCACCGGACTTCTTGACCAGACCATGCTCCACGCCCAGCTCGATCAACTCCCCTTCGCGCGAAATGCCTTCGCCGTAGAGGATTTCGAAAGTGGCCTGGCGAAACGGTGGCGCCATCTTATTCTTGACCACCTTGACCCGGGTCTCGTTGCCGATGACCTCGTCGCCGCGCTTGAGCGCGCCGATGCGGCGAATGTCCAGGCGCACCGATGAGTAGAACTTGAGCGCGTTGCCGCCGGTGGTGGTCTCAGGCGAGCCGAACATCACGCCGATCTTCATGCGGATCTGGT
>SLJA01000048.1 GCA_007135355.1 Wenzhouxiangella sp. | reverse complement strand
GGCTCGTCGGCCAGCAGCAGCGAGGGTTGGCCGACCAGGGCGCGGGCGATGGCGGCGCGCTGTTGCTGGCCGCCGGACAGCTGCGCCGGCCGGTGCTCGGCCCGCGGCATCATGCCGACTCGCTCCAGTGCTGCGTCGACCGCGACCCGGCGCCCGGCCGTGCTCATGCCGCCGCGGTAAATCAGCGGCAGCTCGACGTTTTCGCGCACGCTCATTTCCGGGATCAGGTTGAAGCTCTGGAAGATGAAGCCGATCTCCCGGTTGCGCAGACGCGCCTGCTCCTCGGCATCAATATCGGTGGTCGGCACCCCGGCCAACACGTAGGAACCCGAAGTGGGATCGTCGAGCAGGCCGAGCACCGACAACAGCGTCGACTTGCCGCAGCCCGAAGGCCCCTCGATGGCCAGGTACTCGCCGCGCCGAATATCCAGGTCGATGCCGGCCAGGGCATGGGTTTCGAGCTGGTCGGTCAGGTAGACGCGCGTGAGCCGGCGCAGCTCGATCAGGTTTTGCGGTTCGGTCATGGGAGATTCCTGAAGTTCTCGGAGTTTCGGGCCGCGGGCCGAGTTGACCGCATGGACCACTAGCGCAGGCGGACTTCGTCGATACCGTTGAACTCGCTCATGTCGCTCATGATCACGCGGTCGCCGGCGCTCAGGCCGCCGAGGATTTCTACCTCGCGTGCCGACAGCCGACCCAGTTCGACTTGCGCCCGGCGCGCGCGCCGGCCGTCGGGACGCAGCACGAACAAGTCCAGGCGCTGACCTTCCTGGCGGGCCTGGGCCGGCCGCGGCAGGAACAGTACATCGTCCAGCCGTTCCAGTTCCAGGCGACCCTGGATGCTCTGATCGGGACGCAGGGGCGGGAGCGGGTTGGAGGTCAGGCGGACGTCGACATCGATGTGGCGATCGCGCGCGGTCGGGTCAATGCGGCTGACTTGGCCCTGGATCAGGTGTGGCCCCAGTTCCAGTCGCACCGGCATGTCGAGTTGTACCTCGGCGGCTTCTCGTTCCGGCACGCGCAAGCGAGCGATCAGATGCGTGGGGTCGACGATGCGCGCCACCAGCTCGCCGGCGCTCAAACGTTCGCCCTCCTGAATATTGACTTCCTGGATCAAGCCCGTGCTGCCGGCGGGCACCCGGAGGAGTTCAATCAGGCCCTCCAGATGACTGATCTTGTCGCGCTGGCGGGCCAGTTTGGCTTCGGTGGCTGCTTGTTGGGCCGCGCGGTGTTCGGGCGCGCGTTCCAGGCGGGCCTGCTCGGCCTCAAGGCGGCGCTTGAGTTGCTCCACGCGCAGACGCGATCGTTCGACTTCGATGGCAGAGAACACCTGACTTTGCGCCAGCTCCTCTTGGGCCTGCAGCTCGATCAGAGCACTGGTGTACTCGGCCTGGGCCTGGGCCAGCTGAGCGACCAGGTCCAGCTGGCGGTTTTCAATCTCGACTTGCTGGACGGCCTGCTCGGCCTCGGTGGCGGCCAGTTCCCAGGCGGCCTGGGCGAGATCTTCTTCCAGATCGGGGTTGGACTTGATCAACAGCACGCTGTCGGGCTGCACGGCGTCACCCGGCAGCACCAGCACCTGCTCGACCACGCCCGCGTTGCGCGTGGTCACCGCGCGCAGCCGCGGTGCGACGATGGAGCCGGTCGCCGAGATCTCACGCACGATCTCGCCCTGGCTGACCGTGGCGACCCAGATCTGCTCACTGCTGAGGCCGGGCGGTCGATTGAGGACGACGATGGCCAGCACGGTGAGGCCGATCAACAGACCGGCGAGCGCAAGCGGGCCGCCCAAGGTCCGCCAGCGCCTGGAACGCGTCGATGCCCGCTGAATATCCATCGCTTGGCCTTTGCCTGATACTTCTACCGCCTTTCAGAGATTCCGATGGTAAAGGAAGTTCCGACGTGTTGCGGCTGGTAATGACTGGGGGTCAGGGAGCATCGGCGATGCCTGATAAGTCGTCGAATGGGTTTTCGCCGAGCTTGACGCCTTCGACCATGCTCCCTGAACCCTGAACCCTGAACCCTCAAACTCAATAAGCAAACTCTCGAAATATCTCGCGCACATCGCCCTTCCAGCGCGTCTCGAAAGCGGCCAGCTTGACCTCGGCCGGGGTGGTGCCGCGGTCCACTACGTCTTCCAGCGCGTTCAGGAAACCGCCCTCGTGATCGCCAGCGCCGTTGTAGCGTTGACGGCGGGCCAGACCGGCGCGGGCCAGGTCCAGCAGTTCGCGGGCCAGCTCGCGCACGGTCTTGCCGCCGATCCTGGCTTTAAGGCCGATACGGGCGACATCCTCGCGCAGCTGCTGGCGCTCTTCAAGGGTCCAGCCGCGCGAGATGTCCAGGCAGGCGGCCAGGCTGGCCTCGTCGTAGAGCAGACCGACCCAGAAGGCCGGCAGCGCGCACAGGCGCCGCCACGGGCCGCCGTCGGCGCCGCGCATCTCCAGGAAGCGCTTCAGGCGCACTTCGGGGAAAGCGGTGGTCAGGTGATCTTCCCAGTCGGCCAGGGTCGGGTACTGACTCTCGAAGCCGGGCAGCTTGCCGGCCAGGAAGTCGCGGAAAGAGCGGCCGGCGACATCGTGATAGCGGCCCTCGCGACGCACGAAATACATCGGCACGTCCAGCATCCAGTCGACGTAGCGCTCGAAGCCCATGCTTTGTTCGAATACCCAGGGCAGCATGCCGGTGCGGTCGCGGTCGGTATCGGTCCACACCTGGCTGCGGTAGCTCAAAAATCCGCTGGGCTTGCCCTCGACGAAGGGCGAGTTGGCAAACAGCGCGGTGGCGATTGGTTGCAGGGCCAGCGAGGCGCGGAACTTGGCCACCATGTCGGCCTCACTGCCGAAGTCCAGGTTGACTTGCACGGTGCAGGTGCGCTTCATCATGTCCAGGCCCATACTGCCGACCTGGGGCATGTAGTTGCGCATGATCACGTAGCGCGCCTTGGGCATCCACTCGATGTCTTCGCGCCGGGCCGTGGGGTGGAACCCTAAGCCGATAAAGCCGATGTTGAGCGGTTCGGCCACGGCGCGGACTTCGGCCAGGTGCGTGTTGACCTCGCTGCAGGTTTCATGGAGGTTGTCGAGCAGGGCACCCGACAGCTCGAGCTGGCCACCGGGTTCCAGGGTGATGGTGCAGCCATCGGGTTTTTTCAGCGCGATCGGCAAGCCTCCCTCATCGACGATTTCCCAGTCGAAGCGCTCGGCCAGGCCTTCCAGCATGGCGCGGATACCGCGTGGGCCGGCGTAGGGCAGCGGCTTGAGCGTTTCGCTGCAAAAGCCGAACTTCTCGTGCTCGGTGCCGATGCGCCATTCGGATTTCGGCCGCGAGCCGGAAGCCAGCCAGTCAGCCAGCTGCTGCGGGCGGGTCAGAACGTCTTGCGGGTGCATGGCTGGATTCCAAGGCTAGAATGAAGCCCGAAATTATCGTTGTTTCTGACCTCGACTGCATGTTCATGCCTTCACGCGTGCTCTTGATGCTCCTGATCTCGCTCCTGGCAGCGCCGCTGGCCGCCGCTACCCTGGAGCGCGGCGTCGGGCCGGAGCCCGATGCGCTGGATATTCACTTGGCTCAGAGCCTGTCGGCATTGAATGTGCTGCGCGACCTGCATGAGGGCTTGATCACCTTCGATTCCGGCGCCCGCCTGATTCCGGGTGTGGCCAAATCCTGGGAGGTGAGTGCAGACGGCCGGTTGTGGCGCTTTGAGATCAACCCTGACGCGCGCTGGTCTGACGGGCAACGGATCACCGCGCAGGATTTCGTCGCCGGTTGGCAGCGCGCGCTGGACCCGGCGACCGCCGCCCCGATGGCAGGCATGCTCGATCGCGTGGTCGGCGCGCGCGACTTGCGCCTGGGTCAGCTGCCGCCCTCGGCTTTGGGGGTCAGTGCCGAAGGCGAGACGCAGCTGGTGGTGGAACTGCTCAAGCCCACGCCGTGGTTTGCCGAGTTGCTGACCCACCCCCTGACTTTTCCCTGGCCCGGGGACGGAACAGCGCGCAACAGCGGGGCTTTTTTGCTGGCTGAACGCATTCCAGGCGCCCATATCCGGCTGCGCGCCAATCCGTATTTTCGCGAGGCCGGACAGGTGGCGCTAAACCAGGTGATCTGGCATGTGATTGAAGAGCCCTCGGTGGAGCTGGCGCGCTACCGCGCCGGCCAGCTGCACATCACCGAGACCATTCCGCCCGGCCGACTGGACTGGATGCGCGAGCAATTCGGCGAGGAATTGCGCATCTCGCCTTATCTCGGCACCTTTTTTCTGGCCTTCAACGTCGGTCGCGAACCGTTTGCCAATGCCCGCGATCTGCGCCGTGCCTTGAGCCTGGTGATTGATCGCGAACTGCTGACCCGGCGCGTGCTGGGCGCCGGAGAGGTCCCCGCCTATGGACTGATTCCGCCCGGCATGCCAGGCTGGGAGCAGGCACGAGCTGCCGACGATCGGTCCATGGCCGAGCGCATTGAGGAGGCCCGCGAACTCTATGCAGCCGCCGGTTTCAGCGCGCGTCGGCCATTGCGGGCGGAGCTGCGCTTCAATACTTCGCTGACCCACAGGCGCATGGCGGCGGCCATCGCCGCGATGTGGAAACAGCAGCTGGGAGTGGAGACGCGGCTGGTCAACGAAGAGTGGAAGGTGTTTGTCGCCAACCGGCGTCACGGGCGAATTACCGAGATCGTGCGCGGTGGCTGGATTGCCGATTGGCGTGATGCCGGCAATTTTCTGCAGCTGTTCGAGACCGGCAGCCCGCTGAATTACAGTTTTTTCTCCGATCCCGCGTTCGATACCTTGATGCAGCAGGCTGAAATACTCAGTGGCGAGGATCGCCTGGCCGCGCTGCGCCAAGCCGAGGAACGATTACTGGATCAGCAGGTCATCATACCTTTGTACTTCTACGTTTCCCGCCACCTGGTCAAGCCGCAAGTGCGCGGTTTTGAGGACAACGCCATGGATATCCACCTGTCGCGCTGGCTGTCATTGCAATGAGATGGCTGCTGGCAGTGGCGCTTGCTGTCCTGACGGCCTGCGGTGATCGCACGCCGTCGGACGAGCCGCGCCCGCCGCGGCTGCCGCAACCGGTGGCCCTGCAGCTGGATGCGGAAGGTCGGCCACTGCCGGAGATTCTGGCCCCGGTCCAGGTGCTGCACCGCGGCAACGGCGACGAGCCGCAGACCCTGGATCCGCACCTGGCCGAGGGCGTACCCAGCGCCAATATCCTGCGCGATCTATTCGAGGGCCTGACCACCACGGCACCGGATGGCCGTATCGTGCCTGGTGCGGCGCTGCACTGGGATATCAGCCGGGACGGGCTGACCTATACCTTTTACCTGGACCCGGATGGTCGCTGGAGCACCGGCGAGCCGGTCACCGCCGAGGATTTCGTCTGGTCGTGGCGCCGCGTGGTCGACCCCCGCACTGCCGGGACCTATGGCCGCATGCTGGCACCGGTGGTCAACGCCGAAGCCATCCTGGGCGGTCGGTTGGCGCCGGCAGAGTTGGGGGTCGAGGCGCTCAGTCCATCGACTTTCCAGGTCCGTTTGAGTGCGCCAACGCCCTATTTCCTGGGGCTGCTGACCCATCCGACGACTTACCCCGTCCATCGTGGCAGCCTGGAAGCTCACGGTAGCCGCCATGTGCGCCCCGGCAACCTGGTCTCGAACGGCGCCTTCCGCCTGAGTGAATGGCAGGTGCGTTCGCGGATCGAGCTGGAACGCAATCCCTATTTCCGCAAGGCCGATGAGGTCGTGATCGAACGGGTGGTGTTTTTTCCGTTCGAGGACGAGAACACCGAGTTCAATCGCTTTCGCGCCGGTGATCTGCACTGGACCAACCAGGTTCCGACCGGCCAGTTTCGCTGGCTGGAGCGCCACATGCCGGAAGCGCTTCAGGTGGCTCCCTGGTTCGGCACCTATTTTTTTACTTTCAACCTGACGCGCGATCCGTTTGGCGACAATCTTGAATTGCGCCGGGCGCTGAGCCTGGCGATCAATCGCGACATCATCACCCAGCGCGTTACCCGCTTCGGCGAAATCCCGACCTTCAACCTGGTGCCGGCCGGTTTGCCCGACTACGAGCCGCCTTTGCCCGAGCACGCCGCCTGGACCCAGGAAGAGCGCGCGGAAGAGGCGCGGCGTCTGTTCCATCAGGCCGGTTTTTCCGACTCGGAACCGCTGATGGTGGAACTGCGCTACAACACCTCGGAAAATCATCGGCGCATTGCCGTGGCCGTGGCCGCCATGTGGCGGGAGGTGCTGGGGGTGCGCACGCGCCTGATCAACGAGGAGTTCCGGGTTTTCCTGCAAAATCGCTCGCAGCGCCGGGTGACCCAGGTCTTCCGCGACGGCTGGATCGGCGACTACCAGGATGCCTTCAGCTTTCTGGAGATTTTTCACAGCGAGCACGGCCGCAACGACGCCGGCTACAACAATCCGCGCTTTGATCGCCTGCTGGAGCAGATCGCCGCTGAACGCATCCCCTCGCGCCGGCGCAACCTGATGGTCGAAGCCGAACGCCTGCTGCTGGACGATCAGGTCGTCATCCCGATGTTTACCTATGTCTCCAGGCGCCTGGTCGACCCGCGCCTGGCGGGCTGGGAAGCCAACATCATGGATCACCACCTCAGCCGACACATGTTCCTTCTGCGCGAGCAGCCGGCTGCGGCCTTGCCGTTGGAGGCGCCGGTTGAGTAAGCCAATGGCATCACGCAGAGCCGCTGAGATGCAGAGCGCGCGGAGCGGAGAGATCAATGTCATTACTGGCGCGGCGATCGATTGTGCTGTGAGAATTCATACTGATCTTGGTCCCGGATTGATGGAAAGCGTCTATGAGGCGATACTGCACAGGCAACTGGAAAATATGGGTTTTCGGGTTGCGCGGCAGGTTTCAATTCCGGTCAGATATGAGGGGTTGTCCTTCAAGGAAGGATTCAGAGCTGATCTCATCGTCGAAGATCGCGTCATACTGGAGTTGAAATCGGTCGATCAGATCAGTAAGGCTCATCGAAAGCAGTTGTTGACTTACCTGAAGCTATCTGGGCTTCAGGTCGGCTTATTATTGAATTTTGGTGCGCACCTGATGCGGGATGGGATCGCGAGAGTGGTATGCGACTATCAGGAAACATGATTTTCTCTGCGCACTCAGCGTCTCAGCGTCTCAGCGTGGGGCCTCGAGAAGCGGATGCTTAGTTATTCACTCAAGCGCCTGGCATCGGCGATTCCGACGCTGTTTTTGCTGATCACTTTTGCGTTTTTTCTGATCCGCATTGCGCCCGGTGGGCCGTTTGACTCCGAGCGGGCGCTGCCGCCGGAGATCG
>SLJA01000157.1 GCA_007135355.1 Wenzhouxiangella sp. | reverse complement strand
CGGGAGAACTTCCTGAGGGCGCACCCTGACCGTGCAGGGTTGATGAAGATCGAGACGCTGGCGACGGCCTAGAAAGAAAGTGATGAACCCAGGAAATCTTTTGGCTTTTCGCTGGTCTTGACGCTACCCAAAGTGTTCCATACCGTCCCTACGGCTTTCGGTCTTCCATGATCCAGCAAAATCTGATCAAGGCTTTTATCGGCGTGTTGGCCCTGATCACGGTCATGGCGGTGCTCGGCTTCGTCTACGAGGACGAGATGACCGCGGTGACGACCTGGGTCGTCGATCGTGTCGGATTCCTCGGACTGGCGGTGATTCTGATGGTCACCGATACTCTGGTGACTCCGTTTCCGCCCGATATCCTGCTGGCGGTGATTGTCAAAAGCCCGCTTTCGGACAATTGGCCCGTCTATGTCGGCATTTTGGGTATGGTGTCCGTGGTGGCTGGAATGACCGGATACGGCATCGGCCGCTGGCTTGGACACTTTCGCTGGTGCCAGCGCTTGTTCGGTGAGTTCAAGGAAGACCACCGCAACTTCCTGCGCAAGTACGGCTTCTGGGGTGTGGCCCTGGGTTCAGTTACCCCGCTGCCTTATTCGGTAACCTGCTGGACCGCGGGCGTGCTGGGCATCCGCTGGACCAAGGTGCTCGCCGCCTCAGCCTTGTTCCGCGTCCCGCGGTTTTATGCCTACTACTGGCTGTTGTCGACCTCGGGCAGCCTGTTCTCCACAGGCTGAGATCTCTCTTCGTCCGAAGCAAACAACACCAATGCCATCATGAGCCGCTCAACCTTGCTGGCCGAAGCCCGCATTCCCGATACCCGCAAATCGCTGCTGCTCTACGAGCACAAGGACAAGTTCTCGATCGTCATTCCTGGCCGCGGGGAGTTGATGAACAGCCGTGTCCACGGTTCTGAACAAGCCTTGGCCGAGTTGGCGGTGGAACGATTGGCCAACCAGGACGCCCCGAGAATTCTGGTCGGTGGGCTGGGCATGGGCTTTACCCAGGCTGCGGCGCTGGCCGCCACTGGGCCCAGAGCCGAAATTGTTGTTGCCGAGCTGGTGCCCGAGGTGGTCGACTGGCACCGGCAATGGATCGGCGGCCCCGCCGGCCATCCGCTCGATGATCCGCGCAGCACTGTCTACGTGGGCGATGTCGCCCAACTGATGCGCGAGCAGGTCGGTGCTTTCGATGCCATTCTGCTGGACGTCGACAACGGCCCGCAGGCCGTCATCCGCCGCGAAAACGATTGGCTGTATGGCCTGGAAGGCCTGGCCGCGGCCAAAGCCGCCTTGCGTCCCGGCGGGGTGCTGGCCGTGTGGTCAGCCGGGCCGGATGCGCAGTTTGACCTTCGACTGAAGCGTGCCGGCTTCAAGACCGAACTGAAAATCGTCCGTCCTCACCGCGCCGGCAAGGGGGCGCGGCACTACATTTGGCTGGCTACGCTGTAAGACCCATGAACCGCTTGGAGTGTCGACGACGGGATTGATGGGGTTCTGCCCGGTAACATCGTCGACGCTCAAGTGTGCGGTACGTTTGCGCATTGATTCTCCGCTCAGGACTGAAACCGATCGCGAAAAATTTGTGCACCGGGCATGGCGCCGGTCACCACCACGGCGAAGGGCTGAGGTCCCATTGGCACGTTGTGGCCGATGATGCGCAGGGTGTAAGTACCGGCGGGCGCGGAAGGCAGCCGGACCTCCTCCAGGTTGTTGAAGCGGTCAACCGCTACGCCGATCATGCCCGCCGAGCCGCGGTGGACAGTGCCGTTAGGGTCGACCACTTCGAGGTCGAGGTCGTTGACCAGCGCACCGTGGCTGGCCTCCAGGCCGTGGGCATCGGTCCAGACCAGCGTCACCCGCATTTCGCTGCCGCCGCTGACCAGCTCAATCGCCTGCTGCAGCATTTGCCCGGTCTGCACGCCGGGTAGTACCTCGAAGTAGGCCGGCTGGCGCGGGGCGTCGAAGACCAGGGTCTGGGTCATATTCATCCGGCCCCAGCCCTGATGGATGTCCGGGCGTCGCCAGACGTCCTGTTGTGCGCCGGTGCCATATTGCCCCGGCGCCATGTCGACCGCGCCGTTAATCAGGGTCGCCTTGACCAGCGCCGCGCTGGGGCTGTGCCCGAACTGGCGCTGGAAATACTCACGGACGATGGCCGCGCCGCCTGCCACCAGCGGCGCGGCCATGCTGGTACCACCCATGTAGAGATAGAAATTGTTGTGGACGCCCCAGCCAGTGCCGGCGCTCTCATTACGGGCCGAGATGATGTTGGTGCCGGGCGCGACGATATCCGGCTTCAGACGGTTGCTCAGGGTCGGCCCGCGGCCGGAAAAGGCGGCCATGCCGTTGGCGTGATCGGAGGGGCGATCATCGCGAATCGGCTGGGTGGGAAACGCCTGCGGCCAGCAGCTGCCCCAGGACGAGCAGTTGGGGCTGCCAGGATTGAATCCGCCGCTGGCGCGCAGATTCTCCGAAGCACCCACGGTGATGACGTTCTTGGCCGTGCCCGGGGGCGTGACCGTACCCATGTCGGAGACGCCGTCATTGTTGGCGTCGCGGCCGGCATTCTGGGCGATGAACACGCCGACCATGTCAGGAAAATCCCGTATAAAGCGATCGGTTTCGCGTGCGGTGATGTTGTAGGTGCCGAAAAAGCTGGGGTCAGTGTGGCCCCAGGAGTTGTTGGTCACCCGAAGCTCGGGGTCGAAATTCCTCAGCAGCGTCCAGTATCCGGCGTACATGTTTGACGCCGGGATGCCGCTTAAGTCGTTGCAGCCGGCGAATACAACCAGACCGGCGCGCGGCGCCAGACCAGCATGCGAACCACTGTACTGATTGGCACCGGGATTGGCGCCGCTGCGCACACCGCTGCCCAGCACGGAACCGGCGACATGGGTGCCGTGAGAATCCTCGTCCGCCCATCCTGCACAGCTGGCATTCGGCGCCTGCGCCCAGCCCAGCACGCGCCCGGCGAAATCCGGGTGCACTGTGGACAGATTGCCTGTGCTGAGGCCGGAATCGGCCACGGCCACGATCTGGCCCTGTCCGTACAGACCCAAAGCCAGCTCGACCTGATCTTTGCGCAGCAGTTGGCCGCTGCGGGCCACGGCATTGCCGTAGGTCATCGGATAGTCCATTTCAATCCAGGCCAGCGGCTCGATTCTGGCCATGTCCAGCAGTCTCGAGGACGAGGCCTGCAGGCGGAAGATCACGCCACCGCCGCTGTCGGGGACGACCTCCAGAACTTCAACGCCGACTGCGATTAGAGCCTGCAGCAGCTGATCGGCAGGCTCGCCGACAAAGCCTCTGGCCATCAGCGCCAGCGGCTGCGAGGATCGCCCATCCAGGGCCGGTTCGACCAGCGCGCTGGCCAATCGAAACAGGGGCGGATAGTCGCCTACCCAGCGCAGCTCCGGCAGCGCCGAAAGGAGCGCACGCCCGGTGTTTGCGATCCGGACGATGTAGGCGAAATCGGGCACATAGTCGATGACCTCGCCGCCGTGCAGCTCGATCATTTTTCGCCATTCGGGGCGAATCGGCCCGTGAAACTGAACCAGCACATAGCCCATGCCACTGCTTCGCTCAGGCATCTCCAGCAGTGCCGCGGGTCCCGGCACGGGCTGGCTGATCGGGTCGAACTCAATGTCGATTAAGCGGATCAGCGGGCCTCGGTCAGCCTGCGGACGACGCGGCGCGGGACCTGGGCCATAGTGGCCTGGCACCGGGCTGAACTTGCGTGCCTCGGGCTTCGTCGCCATCGCGATGAGCTCTGGGTGCCAGGGCGAGACGCGGGCTCCTGGTATCATTCGGGCACTTTCGGTCGGTGCCGGGGAAGGCAAGGCAGGCCCGGCGAACGGCGTTATCCTGGGAACACCGTAGGCTTCACTTGCCGCGGCTGCGTCGCCAGCGGACGGCAGCGAAGTAAAAAGGGCTGCGAAAATTACTGCGATAAACCGCTGCGGGTGAACTGGCATGGCCGCCTCCGAGGTGTGCTTGTCCCTCTACGCGGCAAATCCGGGCAAATCGGGTCAGGCCAGTACCGAAGACAAATGGAACCCGCAATTATCAGGTTGAAGGACCGCTAGGCGCGCGACCGGGGCCACCGTGCACCGATCTACCAGCTCCACCGCAGCCAGCTTCCCGCGCGGCCTTCTTCCATGGTCGCGGCCAGCTTTTCCATCAGCCGCTTGTGGCCGCGCCACTCGAGCTTCCATACGTCCGCCTCGCCGACCCGCCGCGCCAGCCAGTCATCGCTGGTGCCGAGCTCGTCGACCAGTTCCAGCTCCAGCGCGCGGCTGCCATGCCAGTGCTCGCCGGTGGCGACGCGCTCCAGATCGAGTTGCGGGCGGTACTTGCCGACCATGGCCTGGAACAGGCCGTGCACTTCCTCCAGCTCTTCGCGCAGCTTCTCGCGGTCCTCGTCGGTGACCGCGCCGAACATGTTGACGGTGCGCTTATAGCGGCCGGCCTTGACCTGCTCGACGGTGATGCCGCGCTCGTCGAGCAGGCGCCGGAAGTTCGGCACCTGCGCCAGCACGCCAATCGAGCCGACGATCGCGAAGGGTGCGGCGAGGATGCGGTCGGCGACGCAGGCCATGAGATAGCCGCCGCTGGCCGCAACCTTGTCGACCGCCACGGTCAGCGGGATACCGCGATCGCGGATGCGCACCAGTTGCGAGGCCGCGAGCCCATGCTCATGCACCAGGCCACCGGCATTCTCCAGTCGCACCAGCACCTCGTCGCTTGGCTCGGCAACCGCCAGCAGCGCGCTGACCTCTTCGCGCAGCGAGGACGTGCCGCTGGCGCGGATGTCGCCGCGAAAGTCGATGACGAAGACACGCTTGCGCCGCTCGGATTGCAAGGCCTTGGCCTCCTTCTTGCGTTGCTTCACCAGCTTCTTGCGCTCGGCCTTGGGCAAGAGCGCCAGACGCAGTCCGTCCGCGGCACAGCGCAGGCGCGTGTTCAGATTGGTCAGCTTGAGGCCTTCGGCATCGCGCTGGCGCCGCGACAGGTTCACGAACGCACCGATGACGAACACGATCGCCGCCACCACGGTCAGGGTCTTGGCGAGAAACAGCAGGTATTCCAGCGCGGCCTGGGTCACGTTCAATACTCCGGGGACGGCAAAGCGAAGGCTATGTTAGCCGACCGGCTACATGCGGGTCGTGCCGGCTCAGTACAACTGGCCCGGCGCATCCAGCGGCCGGAACAGGTGTGTGCGCAGCGGGAAACTGATGGGAAGATTGTCTGTGTCCCCGTTTTCGCCGTCAAAAGGGGGCCTAACCTGGCATCAGGTTGAGTGGCGCGCTTAGCGTTTTGGGCCTAAACGATGCCCGGCGGCAGACTCGTCGACATTGAATACGTGATCACCGATACGTTCCAAACGGTTGATTGCATCAATAAACACAACCCCGACTCTTGGGGGGAAATCGCTGTTTTCCAACCGGGCGTAGTGGTTCTTGCGGAACTGCTTGCGCAGTTTGTTGATCGTTTTCTCCAGAGCAACCGCTTCTTCCAGGTTCACCTGCGAAGGCTCCTTGGCCAGATTCTGCACCATAATATCGACGGCCGCGTGGACCGCTTCCAACATGACCTTGATTTCATCAAAGGCTTCTTCGGGCCAGTCTGACCTGGCCGCGTAGAGTTGGTCGGCAAATTTGGTGATCAAATAATAGATATCCGCAATGCGTTCCAGATCATTGATGATGCTTTGCATATCGCGGATACGTTCCGTCAGAGAGGACTCCAGGCGGGTCCTTTCACTGATGCGTACCAGATAGTCTGAGATCTCGACTTCAAGTTGGTCTGTATCTTTTTCGTGCTTTCTCAACTGCTTGCTCAGTGCCTCCCGATCCACTTCCGGATCAAATAACAGGGCGCTGACCTTGGCATGCATTTTCTCGATGATGCCGGCAAAATTCTGGACTTCCTTCAGTGCCTGCTCTACCGAAAGCAAGGGCGAATTCATCAGGCCGGTACTGATAAATTGGAGTCGGAATTCTTCGTCCTCACCGCCCCGATCCGGCTGGATTTTTTCCACAAATCGTACCAGATAGGGCACAAATGCAAACAAAAACACCACGTTCAGGACATTGAATGTGGTGTGAAACAAGGATAGCGCCAGGGTAGCATTGGCTCTGGACTCCACATCGCCACTCATCACCGAAACCGTGCTGTCGGTGAAGAATTGCACCACCCCATCCAGCGCATTCAGGACGGGGTAGATGATAATCAACATCCAGGTCACCCCGATGACATTAAAAACAAGGTGAAACCTTGCAGCGCGTTTTGCGTGCACATTGCCGATGATGGCCGCGATATTCGCTGTCACGGTCGTGCCGATGTTTTCACCAAGAATCATCGCCGCTGCGATGGGGAAAGGAATCCAACCCTCAAACAGCATCACCAGAGTGATGGCGGTGGCCGCCGACGAGGACTGCGTCAGCAAGGTCAGTACCGTGCCCACCAGCACAAAAAGCAGCAGCGATAAAAAGCCGTATTCAGTAAAACCATCTAGGAAGGCAAAAATCGCTGGGTTGGTATTGATGTCAGGTACGGAGCCTTTAATAAACTCCAGCCCGATGAAAAGAATGCCGAAGCCGACCATGGCTTCAGCAATATTGCGCCAGCGTTCATTCTTGGAGAAAAGAAACGCAAAGAAAATACCGATCAGCGCCAGCGCGATGGGAGTGATCTGAAACCTGAAGCCGAAGATTGCAACCAGCCAGGCGGTGATGGTTGTCCCGATATTGGCCCCCATGATCACCCCGGTTGACTGTATAAACGTCAGCAGCCCGGCATTGACAAAACTCACGGCCATCACTGTGGTGGTCGTGGATGACTGAGTGATCGCAGTAGTCCCAAACCCTGTGATGACACCGGTCAGACGATTTCGCGTCATGCCGCTCAAGATACCCTTCAAGCGTTTTCCGGCAACCTTCTGCAGACCCTCGCTGAAAATCTTCATGCCGAAGATAAAAATCCCCAGCGAGCCGATTAGCTGTAGAAAATCAAACAGGGTGTAGGTCATGCACCACCGCCGAATTGGTCACTGTGACAATCTCATGAAGGTTTCATGAAGGGATTATGCCAGCCAGCGGCAGGAGCAGTGCCAGACTTAGGTCAAAACCGACCGGGCAGCCGGTCAGGTCAGCGACTTTTGTCCCGTCCCGATTGATGGTCCCGCAGCAACCAGGACGCGGCACTGATGGCAAACAGGCCGATCACGGCCCCCGGCCAGGCGCCGGCGACCAGGCTTGCCACCAGGGCGACCATCAGCGCCGCGCCGCCTGCCACGATGGCGG
>SLJA01000215.1 GCA_007135355.1 Wenzhouxiangella sp. | reverse complement strand
TGGCCCGCTACTTCGGCGGCGATGCCCGGTCTTGGCTCAATTTGCAGACAAACTATGAGTTGCGCAAGGCCGAGATCGAGAACGCCCAGCGCATCGAACAGGAAATCAAGCCGGCAGTCCACGGGTAAGCAAAGCATGGTGAATCGCCTAGACCCCGTCACACCCGGTGAGCTCTCGCTCGAAGAGTTTCTGAAGCCAAAGGGCATCAGTCAATATCGCCTGGCGAAGGAGATCGGCGTTCCGGATCAGCGCGTTTGTTGATCGCCAGCTGGGGCGCAACCCAGGGCATGTGTCAGGATTTTAAGGAACGGGTGGCGACGGCGGAGAACGAGGAGTTCCTGCTGATGATCGCGCGGCATGGCACTGCGTCGCATGTGGAGCGTGCGGTGCGGCAGTATCGGCGGGCCAGGCGCTGTCAGGTACTGGAGGCGGAGAGTGAACGGTATGACCGGCGCAGCCTGAACTGGCGTGTGGATGAGGACGGGTCGTTTGTGTTGTCGGGTCGCTTTGCACCGGAGCAGGGCGAGCGCATCACAAGGCGATCGAAGCGGCCATGGAGGACATCGAGGCCGAGCAGGAAAAAGTTACCGCGGAAACGTCGCGGCGGTTGGGGTGTGATTGCGGGGTGGTGCATTGGGTTGAGGGGCGGGGGTTCAGGGTTCAGGGTTCAGATGGCGACTCCTTCGAGGCTGGCTATCCGCCCGGCGTTGGTCGCGCTCTTGCTGGTGCTGGCGCTGGCGGCTTCGCCGTTGCAGGCAGAGCCGCCGCGGGTGATTGCTTTGGCGCCGCATTTGGCGGAGTTGGTGTTTGCTGCGGGTGCCGGGGAGACACTGGTGGGGACGGTGGCGTGGAGTGATTATCCTGAGCCGGCCGCTGAGTTGCCTTTGATCGGCGATGCGTTTCGCCTGGACCTGGAGCGGATTATCGGGCTGGGCCCCGAGTTGGCGCTGGCCTGGGAAGGCGGGACACCGCTGGCGGCCGCTGAAAGGCTGAGCGGCCTGGGCATCGAGGTGGTATGGATCCGCACGCGCAGTCTGGGCGAGATTGAAGAGGCGCTGCGTTTGCTGGGCGAGCGACTGGGAAGTCCGGCGGCGGCCAAGGACGCGGCTAAAGCTTTCATGGCCGATCTGGCGGACCGTCCACCGGCGCCACGCGAGCACCTGGTACCGGCGTTCTACCAGGTGTCAGAGCGCCCCCTGTATACGCTGGGCGGCCGCCACATCATCAACGAAGTCCTGGCGCGTTGCGGGTTGGCGAATGTTTTTGCCGACCTGGAGCGGGAAGCCGCCGCAGTCGATTTCGAGGCGGTACTCGCGCGCCGGCCGCAGGTGATCATCATCAGCGAGGAATCAGGCAACCCGACTCCCCGCGCACGCTGGCAACGGGCCCAGTCGCAGTTGCCCGGCCCGGTGGCATTGATCGAACTCGATCCAACCACGTTGATCCGGCCAACGCCGCGCATCATCGAAGGGATTGACCTGCTGTGCGGCAAGGTCGAGGCCAGCACCGGCTAGTCGTCCGGCGCGGCCTTGCCGGTTTCTTCGGCATAAATTCGGCTTTGCTTGTAACCCTGGTAAAAATAGCGCACCAGCACCGTTCCGGCAGCCGCCACCGGCAAGGCCAGAAGCACGCCGATGAAACCGAACAGCTGACCGCCGGCCAGCACGGTGAACACCACCAGCACCGGGTGCATGCCGATGCGGTCACCGATCAGCTTGGGCGTCAACAGAAAGCTCTCGACCAGCTGGCCGACGGTAAAGACCACCGCCACCGCCAGCAGAAACCAGAAATCGAAATTTTGAATGATGGCGGTGACCATGGCCAGCGCCACGCCGGTGATGGCGCCCAGGTAGGGCACAAAACTGACCAGCCCGGCAATCATGCCGATGGCGATGCCGTTATTGAGCCCGATCAGCCACAGGCCAAGGGCATAAATCGTGCCCTGCCCCAGCATCACCAGCAGCTGACCGCGCAGGAAGCCCCCCAGCGCCTCGTCGCAGTCGCGGCTCAAGCCGACCACGGTCGGCTCGATATTGCGCGGCAGCACATCACGCAGCGCGTCGAGCAGTTTGTGCCAGTCGCGCATCAGGTAAAAGGTCACCAGCGGAATCAGAAACAGACCGGTGATCCAGATCAGGAAACGCCCGCCCGATTCGCTGATGTAGGTCCAGGTCGCCCGGCCCGCCGCGGCAATGTTGGCAAAGTTCTCTTCCAGTAACTCGCGCAGGCGCGCCGCGTCAAAGGTTTCGCGATCGAACTGCAAACCCAGGTGCTGTTCGGCCAGCGGCTGCAGGCGCTGCTGCAACTGCTCGAAATAAGCCGGCAGGCGATTGAACAGATCCACCGTTTCGCGGATCAGCACCGGCAAGATCAGCAGCAAAGTCAGAACCAGCAAAGCGAACACCAGCAGAAAAACCACGCTGACGGCGACATCGCGTCGCATCCGGCGCTCCAGGCGAGTGACGATGGGGTCGGCCATATAGGCCAGCAGGGCGCTGATCATGAACGGCGTCAGCACCGGTGCCAGCAGCCAGATCAGCACACCGGACAGCACCAGTGCCGCAAATATCCATAGCCACTGCTCGCGCGATAATCGCGGCAGCTGAATTTCGGGTGCGTTACTCATCAGCGAATCCGGTCGGATTTCCTCCCGGCATCATACTGTCTTGCCGCCCTTGCGCAACAGCACGACGCCGATCGCGTTACCCTTGCAGGTTTTGCGAGGTAGACACAATGATCGTACGCGACGTCAACAACATCATCGGCAGCGACCGCGAAGTGCATGGCGAGGGCTGGACCAGCCGCCGCCTGTTGCTCAAAAGTGATGGCATGGGATTCAGCTTCCACGAAACCATCATCCCGGCCGGAGCCGAGCTGCACATGTGGTACAAGAACCATCTTGAGGCGGTGTACTGCGTGGCCGGCAACGGCAGCATCGAAGACCTGGCCACCGGCGAAGTCCATGAGATCCATGACGGCGTGATCTACGCGCTGGACCAGCACGACCGCCATATCCTGCGCGGCGGCAGCGAAGACATGCGCCTGATCTGCGCCTTCAATCCGCCGGTGACCGGGCGCGAAACGCATGATGCCGATGGTGCCTATGAACTGGTTGAGGACTGATCAGCCAGCCAGCGCATCACTTCTTCGGCTGGCATCGGGCGGGCAAACGCATAACCCTGCACGATGCCGCAACCGAGCTTGCGCAGCGCATCGGCATGCTCTGGTGTTTCCACGCCTTCGGCCACCACCCGCAGGCCGAAGGCATCGGCCAGGCCGATGACACTGCGCACGATGTTGTAGTCGTTGAGATCGGTCAGCATGTCGCGCACAAAGCTCTGGTCGACCTTGACCTCATCAACCGGCAGGCTGCGCAGGTGGCTGAGCGAGGAGTAGCCGGTGCCGAAATCGTCCAGTGAGATCTGAAGCCCCAGTTTGCGCGCCACCCGCAGCACGGCAACCGCGCGATTGAGGTCGGTGACGGCCGCACTTTCGACAATCTCCAGCTCGAGCCGGGCGGGCGGGACGTCCGGATAACGCCCGAGCAGATCCTGCAGCCGCTCGACAAACCCGTCTTGCAGCAGATTCGGGCCGGATACGTTGACGCTCAAACTCAGGTTCAGGCCCGCCCGCGTCCACTCCTGGAGCTGCTGCAGCGCCTGCTTGAGCACATAATCACCGAACCGCGATTCCAGCTCCGTGCGATCCAGTGCCGGCAGAAACCGCGCCGGCACCAGCACACCGGACTCCGGGTGATGCCAACGAACCAGGCCCTCGAAGCCCTCGATCTGACCGGTGGCCAGCTTGATCTTGGGCTGGCAATGGAGCCGGAACTGCCCCAGCGCCAGCGCAGCTTCAATTTCGCGCAGGCGCTCGCGCTGCTCACTGACTTTGGCCTCGATTTCTGTATCGAACAGGCTGAACTGATTACGACCCATTGCCTTGGCCCGATACATGGCCTGATCAGCGTGGCGGAGCAAGGTGTCCGGGTCGGCGTCATCCTGCGGATAGAGCGTGACGCCGATACTCCCACGCACCTGCAGCCGCTTGCCGTCCAGTTCGATCGGACGCGACACGCCGTCGAGTATGAAACGAAGCCTTTTTTCCAGTTCCGGACCCTCGCCGACGCCGTCCAGCGCCAGCACGAATTCGTCGCCCCCGAGGCGGGCGACCAGGTCACTGCCGCGGACCAGCCGGCGCAGCCGTTGTCCGATGGCAACCAGCACCTGGTCACCTACTTCATGGCCCATCGAATCATTGATGGGCTTGAAGTCGTCAAGATCGAGATAGCACAGCGCAAACGAGCTCTGCGGACGCCTGACGCGAACCATCATCTGCTCCAGCAGCACTCCCATCAAGCGTCGGTTGGGCAAACCCGTCAAGGGATCATAATGGGCCATGCGATCCAGCGCTTCCTCGTGCAACTTGCGCTCGCTCAGGTCGATATCAATGCAAAACAGTTCCGGTTCGCCGTCGGGCTGGCGCAGCACCGTGTGGCTGGAGTAAACCGCCACCCGGCTGCCATCCTTGCGCATCAGTTCCATCTCACCGTTTTCGACGTCCTCACCTGCCAGCATTCGCTGCAGGTTGTCGCGCACCTCGTCGCGCATCTCGGGCGGGATGATCAGCTCCAGCAGATTACTCTTGAGCGCCTCGGCCTCGGTATACCCGTACAGCGCTTCCGACGCCCGATTCCAGTAGCGCACCTGGCCGTCGGCGCCATACCCTTGCACCGACACGCCGTCGACGTCCTGCAGAATGCGGCGGAACCGAGCCTCGCTCTCGCGCAGGCGATGTTCCGCGGCGCGCCGCTGGGTGATGTCGGCGCACACGGCCAGCACACACGCCCGACCGCTCAGACTAACCGGAGTCAGCGTGACATCGTGCCAGAGGATGCGGCCGCTGGCATGGCGCGACGGCCACTCGAAACGCGCACCGTCCTCCTTTACCGCCTGGTGAAGCCGTTGCAGCGCTTGTTCAGTGCCGTATACTTCATCCAGCCAGATGCGGGATTGCGCCGCCTTGAATTGCTCCATCGAATCATGGCCCCAGCCTTCCCAGGCCTGTGGATTGGCATCCAGCAGCTCGCCGCTGGCCGCGTCCTGGACCAGGATCGGCACCGGCGAATGCTCGAAGATCGCCCGGAAACGCCGTTCCGCCTCTACCATGGCGGTAACGTCCTGAACAGCGCCAATCAGTTGAATAACCTGGCCGTCTTGCTCAACCGGTCGACAAATCGATCGGGTCAAGCGATGCTGACCGCTAGCCGTGGTGATTGGAAGGGTCAGATCCCAAGGCTCGGCCTCCTCGCGAGCTTTGGCCATGGCCCTCTCAAGCGCCAGACGTGCTTCGGGAGGATAAAAGTTCAGCGCATGGGCCACGCTGGCATCGCTTTCTGGAGGCACCTCGTGCAAGCGGTAGGTCTGCTCGGTCCACTGCAACTCACCACTGCGCAAATCCAATGCCCAGCCGCCCACGGCGGCAAGCTCGGACATGGCGCTCAGCAGGCCCTCGCGCTCGGCCAGCCTCTGTTCAGAAGCACGCAGCTCGGAAATATCCACCGCCGATGAAAACACCCGCAGGTGCCCGCCAATGACCACCGGCACCAGGCTGACCAGTTCCCAAAATGGTCTCCCATGAACATCCCTACTGCACCACTCAAAACGCTGGACACGGCCTTTGGCAGCCTGGCGAATCAGAGCGACAGCATCGGCTTCTGAGTAAGGCGGATCCCACCAAAGGTCTCGCTCGCTCAATTCTTCGAACGAATTCAGACCATACGACTCCCAAGCTGCGCGATTGGCGTCGATCAAAGCGCCGGTTTCCGCATCATGCAGGATGATCGACAAGGGGCTTTGCTCAAACAGCAGGCGAAACCGAAGCTCGGCTTCGCGGCGATCGGTCACGTCAATCGTACAGCCGGGCCAGGTCGGATGCCCGTTGACTAGCCGCGGCCAGGATTCGAGTCTCAGCCAGCGCTGACGGCCTTCGACAACGTAGCGCGCCTCGACCGCGAACGGTTTCCTCTGCGCGCGCGCCCGTTCATTGGCCTGCACGACCCGCTCACGGTCGTCCGGATGAACGTTGGCAAACGCGGTGTGGAGATCATTCTCGGCCTGGCGGCGCGAGACTCCCCAAAGCTCCAGCGCCCGGTCATTGACGTACATAAACCGCAGGCCAGCCTCACCCTCGTCAATAACCTCATGCAGGCCGATGGGCAGATTGCCGGCCATGTTTTCGTATTGACCGAGCCGTCGCTGGACCCACTCAGCGCGCCCCCGGGCACGGGCGAGCGAGCGCCACAACAGGAGGATCACCGAGAGCAGGACCAGGGACAGGACGCCCAGGAAGGCGACAAACAGCGGGGATTGAAGGATCGGGGCCCCAGTGGCAGATTCCGCCGGCCAGGCTGGCGTGCTCGTCGGCCCGCCCAGGATCAGCATCAGAGCGATACTGCCCGACTTCCGGCATCCATCTGCGCGCTTTGGTTCCTGGCCACACCCGGCCATACGGGCCCTCCCCTCTCTACTGCATCTTAAGCCTCAAGCCTTACACACACTCCCATCATCAAAATATAGCATGATCCGAATGCCTGCGCGCTGGAGACGCTCCTATGACCTCACTCCCCAAACCCGGCCGATACCGCCACTTCACGGGCAACGACTACGAGGTTATCGACGTGGCCCGCCACTCTGAAACCGAACAATGCCTGGTGGTCTACCGACCGCTTTACGGTGGACGCCAGCTGTGGGTGCGTCCGCTGGAGATGTTTCAGGATCAAAAGAACCTTGACGGACAGCAGGTGCCGCGATTCATCCGCATTGCCGATTCAGATTCAACGGATGCCGATCTGCAGGACAAGGTTAGTGACTTTTGCAAGCAGCACGGGCTAAAGGCCTCACCGGCCGCTCGCCTGCTGGATTTGAGTGCCGAGCTGGGGGAACTGGCCAAGGTCTGGCTGCAGGGCAGCGACTACGGCCGCCACCATGAGGCAAAAGTGGACGGTCAGGCCTGGCAACAAGAGTTCGGCGATACGCTGTTTGCGCTCCTTGCACTGGCCAACGAATCCGGCATCCGCGCGGATCAGTGCCTGCTGGATGCGCTGGAACGCTATCAGCGCCGCATCGAGCGCGCCGGCCACCCCGGTTCGGGTGCAGAAATCAGCGATCGCGATCCAGACGCCTCAACCACACCGCCATGACTTTCTCGGCCTGCTTGTCGCCGTTGGCCGCGGCAATCTCGACACCGCTTTGCCAGGCGCTGCGTGCCGCCGCGATATCGCCCGCCTCCTGACAAGCGCGCCCCAGCTCTTGCCAGGCCATGGTCT
>SLJA01000084.1 GCA_007135355.1 Wenzhouxiangella sp. | reverse complement strand
CTGGGCTACTCGGTCTATGTGCCCGCATCCCCCGAGCTGGAAACCTACCGCGAGCAGATCAAGCGCGAAGTCGAAAAACTGATCAAAACCTTCGACATCGAGTTCGGCTTCATCCACCCGGAGTATTTCGTCACCAGCGACGGTGAGATGTACTTCGGCGAAGTCGCCTACCGTCCACCCGGATTCAAGGTCTTTGAGCTGCTGGAGCGGGTTTACGGATTTAACGCCTACCAGGCATTGATCCTGGCCTTTGACCCGAAAACCACCGACGAGGAAATCGAAGCCTTCTTCCCGCGCGAGGTGGTCGACGCCAGGGCCCACGCCGGCTGCTTCGGCGTCTATCCGCGCCTGCGTGTGGTCAGCCGACTGGAGATACCTGAAGAAACCGAAAACCACGATTACTTCGAGTCGCACGAACTGACCGCACCGCTGGAAGAGACCGTCACCAAACGCACGGCGTTTGGCACGCATTGGGGTCTGGTGTATTTTGTCGGCGACGATCCGAAAGAAATGCACCGGCTGCTGAAGCGGCAGGAGGAGCTTGATTACTACGTCTGAGACCGTCAGCGCCCCGTTGCTGGAGCGGCTGGATGAGGCCATCGCCGTTCTCGATGAGGCGCTGCCGTTTGCCAAGCCGGCGCGCCTGCAGCGGGTGCTGGATACGGCCAAGCGCGTTCTGCTAACCGACGGCGGCTGCCGAGCCATCGAGGAACGGGCCCAGGCCCTTGAGCGGGCCGGTCTGTTTGCCGGCTCGGACTGGGCCAATCCGCAAAGCCTGGTGCCGGCGATCAGCCGGCATTCGCTGACCAGTTCTGATGCCAATGTTGTGGTGATCGAGGCAATCAGCGAAATTCGGCTGCTGGCGGTGGCGCAAGGAAGCTACCCGCACAACCAGATCTCGGCCGAACAGGCTCACCATTTTCTGACCCAGGTGTTGGCGACCAACCTGACGCTGCTATTCACGCCGCCCAGCGAAGCCCAGCGCGTGGCGCAGGGTCGCCTGGCCGGGCTGGCGCAAAGGGTGCTGGAATATCTCGCCGACAGGATCGGCTTCGAGCACATCGTCGATCAGCTCATCGAGGAAATCTGGCGCATTCTGCAGCAACGACCGATCCAGACCGAAGCCATTCGCCAGATGATTACTCAGATCGCGATCTGTCAGGCCAATCCGGCCATTGACTTAGGAGCCAGCGGGCAGGGTGCTGACCGGCTGATCAGCAGCCTGTTTGGCCCGACCCAGGCCAGTCGTGAGGATCCGGGACTGGAGATTTATGCTGAGCGATTGCACAGCATGGACACCGGCGCCCTGCAGCTCGAGGCCAGCGGTTGCGCCCGGGCCATGCACGACACCGGGCTGGTGTCCAGCTATCACGCCGTGCTGGTTCGACACCTGGTCGAGCAAAGCGATCATTTACTGGCAGAGGCGCTGGGCTTGTCCTCCACCGGCCGCGACTGCCTGCTGTGTTATCGCGATCTGGTGCATGCGTTGATCGCGGCGGCAGTTTCACCGCACACGACACAGGCCATTTACGGCCTGGCCCTGATGCTGGAACGCGGCATTCTCTACCAGCAGCCACTGGCGCCGGCGCTGTGGCGGCAATTGGGGCTGAAGCTCTGCAGCGAGGCTCAACAAAGGCTGAACCTGAGCTTCGGTGAGACCGTCGATCCAGCCATGCGCCTGCTTGAGGGCGTATTGTGCATTCTCGGCCAACCGCTGGGCGTGGGGCAGGGTAACAACCCGACCTGCCAATCGGCCCGCGCGCTGTCCATGTGGGCCTACAACGACCCCGACTATTTGTTGCAGATGGTCGCCTGGGCGGCCAGGGACAACGAAATCATCATGCATTTCGAGGGCCAGCCGATTTCGTCCCGGCATACCGCAGCTGGCCTGGCCGGCGGCGCACCGCTGGATCTGGACCCGGTCTCCACCCTGGTGGTTCCGCACCTGGACCGGATCTATGCCGAAATGGGCCGACTATGCGCCGGGCGCGAAGGCGACCCCCATCGCTGGGTCAATCCGGAGTTTCACGGCTGGTGGTCCGGCCGCGGTTTTCGGATCAATGTTGATGTGGCCTCCGGCCAGATCACTGATCTCAGCAATTTCCTGCGCCACTTCTACGCCAGTTACCACCCCTACTACAACGGCAACCAGCCCCTGATCCATCCGCAGCCGGCTGGCATTGCCATCACCGACAGCGCGGCACGCTTTGTCGGCTGGCACGCCATCACCATTCTGCGCGTGGCGCTGGACCCGCAGCAAGACATGCGCGTGTACTTCTACAACCCCAACAACGACAGCGGCCAGGACTGGGGCAACGGCGCAGTGGTCAGCACTGCCGGCCATGGCGAGCGCTATGGCGAATCCTCGCTGCCGTTCGAACAGTTTGCCTCACGGCTCTACATCTTCCACTACGACCCGCTCGAGCACGGCGAGCTGGCCAGTGTCAGCTCCGAAGAACTGCTGCGCGTCGCTGAACACATGAAAACCAGCTGGGCTGAGTCGCGCTGGACGCCGGGAATCTCGGCAGACCTGAATCGCAATTCGGCCTGACGACAAAGCCTAAGGCCTCCCTGCCGAATCAGCGGCGCCGCTGCGCTGCCAGATTGAGCTCGCCGCGCTGCTCGACGCGAATATCCGGTATCCAGCCGCCCACATCCAGCCGAGCATTGAAGCTGTAGTCGAGCTGGTCGCGCTGACGCGCCATCAAATGGGTCAGCAAGCGGGCGCTACCGAGCAGATCCGGGCTCAGATCAATCGTGAAATCCGCCGAGCCGTAGGCCGGCACTACCGGCAGATCCGCCGTGGCGCCACTCAAGACCCGCGTCCCTTCCAGTTCCACCGAATAGCTCATGCCGACCAGCGGCAACTCACGCCGGTTCGGGTTGACCACATTCAGGCCCACTCGAAAACGCGGCGCGAGACCGGTCGATTCGGGCGCCAGGGTGAACGAGGTCACGCTGACTGTGGGCCGCTCAGGGTAGGGCGAGAGGGTGGCGCAGCCGGCCAAGAGCAGCAGCGGAAAAAGCAAAATGAAGCGCATCATGGATCGATCCTCCGCAGTTCGATGAACACACCGGGGTCGGTACCGAAAAGCTGGTTGCCGGCACCGTCAAAGCCACGCTCGGTGCTGCGCAAGCCGGATTCACTGAGTTCAACCTCGGCCTCGATGTAGCGCCAGTCCTGGTGACGTTCGGAAAAAATCCGGCAGCGCTCGGGATCGGTGTATCCGCGCCAGCCATCGGCAATTGGCTGCCACAGCGGATCGCAGACTGCGGGCAACTCCCTGAACAAATCGGCCCACGTGAGCTTGCCGAACAACTCCCGGTTATCGACCTGTCCGGCAAAGCGCTCAGGCTCACGCAGGCTCCAGGTGTGCTGGCGCACATGTCCGCTCTCTTCGTCGAGCTCCATCACCAGCAAACGCTGGCGATAGGTGCGTTGCTCCGGCCCGGTATCGATCTGCCAGTACATCACGGTCTCGCCGAGTTCTGGGTTGTTGACCCGGACCCGGTAATCGGTCAACCACGGCCCATCACTGCCATCGATCATAGCCTCGCTCTGGTAACGCCCGGCCAGCAGCTCGGCCAGCACAGCAGCCGGATCAGCAGACGCATCGGCATACAACCCGCCTGGCACGTAAACCAGCACGATGGCAAACAGAACTGAGACAAGACTTTTGGGCAACATTTTGGCCTCCGTTTGGCCGCTCGGGATAGGGCAAGAAATTAGCCATCAGGTGCCAGTGCTGGGCACGCCAACCCGGCCAAGCAAGGGGGCCGTTATCGGGCTTGCGTTGCGGCAAGCGGCGGGCATCGGCGGGCGCTGCGCCGCACCCTGGCCCGGCGCCATGCCCTCATAAGGGTTGACGCCCAGCAACGCATAGCGCGCCGCCTCGTTCAGCGTGGCCCGCTCCGGGTCATCGGCGGTCGCCTGCTCCAGATTGCGCAGGACCTCCAGCAGCGGTTCGTATTGGCCGCTCAGCTCACCGAGGACGCAGACCAGGCGAACGCGCTCGGCATCCTTTTCGGCCACCGCCAGCGCTTCGATCAGAATTTCGACCTGCGGCTGTCGTCCGGCCAGCCGGCCGCGGGCAAGCAGCGTCTCGCGCGCCTGCTCGGCCTGCTCGGGCGAGACGTTGGCCACGAACAGCCGCGCTGCCTCGCTTAATTCGGCGCGCTCGGATCCCGGGCTCATCAGCACGGACACAACACCGGGAATAACCAGCAGCGCCAGTACTACTCCCCGCAGCTTCGACGGACGAAAAACCAGCCAGAGGCCGAGCGCGGCCGTGCCGTAAATGTAGAGCACGAGGAGCAGGAACTGCAGAACGAAGCGTGGATCGGAAAAGCCGGCCCAGAGCCCGCCGATCAGCAAAATGAACACCAACAGGGACCCAACCACCGCGAAGCCCAGCGCCGCCAACAGCCCGAACAGCCGCAGCGTCCCTTCTGCAAACCGACTCATTGCCCCACGGTCTTGGGCGTGACGAAACGAATCAGGCGACCGCCGCTTTCGGCCAGGGCACCCCAGTCTTTTAGCGGCAGTTCGATGTGCAGGAAACTGCAGGTCGGCAGATGTCCCGGCGCGTCGGGCAGCAGATAGGCAGCCAGGTCTTCGAAAGCTGGATTGTGGCCGACCAGGGTCAGGCGCTCTTCCTCGCGCTGCAGCAGCCAATCAAGCAGGTCTCGATAGTCGAAGGTGTAGAGATCTGCATCATATTCGACCGGCGGGGACGCTTGGCCATTGAGCAGTCCGCGCAAGGTCTGGCGGGCACGGGCTGCGGTGCTGCAGAACACCGACTCGTCCAGGGCGCCGGCGGCGCGAACGATGCCACTCATGAGCTTCAACTGGCGACGCCCGCGGCCGGCCAGCGGGCGATCGTGGTCGGGCAAGCCCGGCTCCTTCCAGCTGGACTTGGCGTGGCGAATGAGGAAAAGATGCTTCATGAGCGCAAGGTTCCAGAATAGGCCGTCATCGGGTAGCTGCCTTCCCCGAGCAGCCACTGATCATTGTAGCCCTCCACCCCGATCGCACGCATTTCAAAGCCCGGCCGCGCAAACTGCGCTTCCCAGACAGCGCGTGAAGAAAGCCCAGTTCGTGCGTTTCGTGATGCACGCTCAAACGCCCACCCTGCCGGATCAGCCAGACCATGACAGCCCGGTAGCGCTAGGGAAAGGCCGGGTCTAAGTGATTGTTTTAAGGCTCGGCCTCCGCGCGATAGTCCTCAGGATCGGCGATCAGCCGCTCGGTCCAGGCCAGCTCATTGTAGGCCAGCCAGTCCTCAGTCTTTGGGGAGTTGATCATCGGCGTATTCTCCCGGCTCGCTCAGGCGGCAACCAGTATCCAGCGTAACAGGGCAAACGTGCTGCCGGCCAGGTACAGCGCGCCGAAGACCGCCTGGTTGTGACGGCCCTGCCAGGCCGCCAGCGGAATACCGGCAATGCAAGCCACGAACACTAACCAGATCAGGGTATGGAGGCTGCGAACCGCGTTTAACCGGGCCCGTCTGACGCGTTCAGAACGGCAACACACCGCTTTTCACCGGCGAGAGCAAGCCAATGATCAGCAGGACATTGATCACCACCGTGGACCAGAAAGCCCTCTGAAACGCAGCCTTGCGCGTCTTGTGGCGCAGCTTGCGCTGGGCCAGCATGGCACCCGGCCATCCGCCGATCATGGCCAAAAAATGGAGCGTGCCTTCCGTGGTTCGCCACGCTCCAGCATCAGATCTGCTGTATTGCGGCAACGCCGCGCCAGTCTTCCAAGTCCAGCGCGGGCCGCTCGGCGCGGAAGCGGGCGTAGAGGGCGATGCCCTCGGCATCTTCCAGGATATCGACTTGCAGGCCCTTGTCGCGCAGCCAGTGCTCGGTACCCGAAGCATTGCTGATATCACCCACCACCACGCGCGGGAAACCACGCATATGCAGCAGGGCCGCACAGATTTCGCAGGGGCTCAATGTCGTGAACAGGGTAGTGCGGCTGAAGTCGATGCGGCCGGCATCGCGAATCGCGGCGGTTTCACCGTGGTTGTAGGGGTGATTTTCCTGGACCAGGGTGTTGTGGCCCTTGCCGACGATACGGCGGCTATCGTTGTCGATGATGACCGCACCGATCGGGCAACCACCTTCGTCGTAGCTCTTTTGTGCCAGCAACACGGCGATGCGCATGAAATCGGCATCGCTCAGTCGGTCGGTGAAGTTCTCGTCCATCAACACCGGCAGACTGGCAGTGGGCATATGGGCAATAGAAGTCAGAACGGGCTTGGTGATGTCCGTATCCGCATCGAACAGCGCTTTCAACATGCAGACTCCTTTAGCGGCCCAAGGCACCGCGACGCAGCCACTCGTGCACGAAGGCCAGCTTGCGGTGAGCAGCCGGGGACAGCACGAAGGGATAAATGTCGGACAGGCCCATGGAGCGATTGACGTGGTTGATACCGATGGCCAACGAGGTCGCGACATGGACCAACCGGGCCGGATCGCTCTCGGCATAGGCGTCCCACCCGGATTCCGGCACGGCCGGTGAACGCAGGCCGGAGGCCACGAAGCTATCGGCGATATCAGTCAGGTGCAACAGGTTGGCAGCAGTCTCGGCCCAGTCTTCGTGCGGGTGGGAAGAGGCATAGCTGGTCAGGTAATGATCGCGCCAATTCGGCGGAGGTCCGTTGTTGTAGTGGCGTTGCAGCGCCGCCGAGTAATCGCTTCGCTCATCGCCGAACAAGGCGCGAAAGGCCTCAAGAAAGTCATTCCGAAGGCTCAGGCGCCACCACAGCATATGGGCCAGTTCATGGCGCATATGACCAATCACCGTACGATAAGGCTCGTCCAGAGCCTGGCGGCGCGTGGTCCTGACCACCTCATCGGCCTCGGCCACGCTGATTGTAACGACGCCTTCAATATGCCCCATGGAAACCGGAGTGGGTCCTTCAGCCAGCATATGAAAAACCGGACGCGTCCCGCGATCTTCAGGGCGAAACCAGTTCCATCGGCCAAGATTATCGAGCACCCAGCGTTTGGCCGCCTCCGTGATGGCCCAGTTCGGAACCGCATTGAACACCGAGCGGTCCGGTGCCAGCGCGGTCATGGCGCAGGACCGACAGAGCGCACCGGGCTCGGGCGCAATCCAGTTGCAGTCAATCAGTTCACGGTTGGCGCAGTAGGGTGGCGATGCGACAAAGGTCCGCGCCTGCGGATCGTAGCCCACCGGTGTGCCGTCGGCGACGGTCAGGTTATGAAACCAGAGCGAACCGGTGCCAACCGGATTGGTAAAGACGCGCATCGGCGACGACTCCTTGCAAAACAGCTTTCAGTATGCGCTTTCAGCACTCGCCCGAGGTAAGCAAAATACAAATGCGGGAATTGCTGCTCCATGACTGAAACGAAAGGGACCACACTGTCTCTTTTGCACCGTATTCCCGGGTAGCGTGCTGTCCCAAATACTTGAAGTCATCCAACTCCCGGTTGAGGGTCCCATTGCGTCCT
>SLJA01000143.1 GCA_007135355.1 Wenzhouxiangella sp. | reverse complement strand
GCTCATGCGCATGCGCGGTCGCGATACCTTGTGGCAGGTCGGCGTCGACCACGCCGGGATCGCCACCGAGATGGTGGTCACCCGCCAGATCGAAGCCGAAGGCGGCAAGCGCGACGACTATACGCGTGAGGACTTCATTGAGCGCGTATGGCAGTGGAAACACGAGTCCGGCTCGACCATCACCCGCCAGATGCGCCGCCTGGGCGCTTCGGCCGACTGGTCGCGCGAGCGCTTTACCATGGATCCGGACCTGTCCGAGGCGGTCACCGAAACCTTCGTGCGCCTGCACGAGGAAGGCCTGATCTACCGCGGCCCGCGCCTGGTCAACTGGGACCCGGTGCTGCAGACCGCCATTTCGGACCTGGAAGTGGTCAACAGCGACGAGCAGGGCAAGATCTGGTCGATCCGCTACCCGCGCACCGACGGACGCGGCGACGTGGTGGTCGCCACCACCCGCCCTGAAACCCTGCTCGGCGATGTCTGCGTGGCGGTCCATCCCGACGACGCGCGCTATCGCGATCTGGTCGGCCAGACCGTCGAACTGCCGCTGACCGGGCGCCAGATCCCGGTGATCGCCGATAGCTATGTCGACCCCGAGTTCGGCACCGGCTGTGTCAAGATCACCCCGGCCCACGATTTCAACGACTGGGAGGTCGGCGCCCGCCACGGCTTCGAGCCGATCAACATCTTCACCCCCACCGCCACCATCAACGACCAGGCCCCGGCCCGCTACCGCGGCCTGGATCGATTCGAAGCGCGCGCGCGGGTAATTGAAGACCTGAAGACCGAAGGCCTGTTGATCGAGGAAAAGCCGCACGCCATGGTCATCCCGCGCGGCGACCGCTCGGGCCAGATCATCGAGCCCTACCTGACCGACCAGTGGTTCGTGAAGATGGACGAACTGGGCCGACTGGGCCTGGACCTGGTCGAGTCCGGCCAGGTCGAGTTCGTGCCCGGCAACTGGATCAGCACCTACCGCCACTGGATGGAGAACCTGCAGGACTGGTGCATCAGCCGCCAGCTGTGGTGGGGCCATCGCATCCCCGCATGGTATGACGAAGCCGGCCACATCTACGTCGGCCGCAGCGAGGCGGAGGTGCGCGAGCGGCATGCGCTGCCGGCGGAGCTGACGCTGAGCCAGGACGAGGACGTACTGGAGACCTGGTTCTCCTCGGCCCTGTGGGCCCATTCGACCCTGGGCTGGCCGGATCCGGAGCGCATGGCTTCCGAGGGCTTCGAGCGCTACCTGCCGACCGCGGTGCTGATTACCGGCTTCGACATCATCTTTTTCTGGGTCGCGCGCATGGTCATGATGACCGGGCACTTTACGGCCAAGGTGCCATTCGAGCAGGTCTACATCACCGGCCTGATCCGCGACCGTGAAGGCCAGAAGATGTCGAAGTCCAAGGGCAATATCCTGGATCCGCTGGACCTGATCGACGGTATCGACCTGGAGCACCTGGTCGAAAAGCGCACCAGCGCCATGATGCGGCCGCATCTGGCCAAGCGCATCGAGAAAGCGACCCGCGAGGAATTCCCGAACGGCATCCCGGCCTTCGGCGCGGATGCGCTCAGAATCACCTTCACCTCGCTGGCCGGCCATGGCCGCGACATCAAGTTCGATCTGGCGCGCTGCGAGGGCTACCGGAATTTCCTGAACAAGCTGTGGAACGCAGCGCGCTTCACCCAGATGAACGTGGGCGAAGAGCCCCTGCCCGCGCCGAGTGACGACGAGTTGGACACCCTGTCGCGCTGGATCCTGTCGCGCCTGAACCGCACCGTCGCCGAGGTCGACCAGGCCCTGGCCGACTACCGCTTCGACCTGGCCACCCGCAGCTTGTATGAATTCGTCTGGAATGAGTTCTGCGACTGGTACCTGGAGCTGTCCAAGCCGGCGCTATTCGAAGAAGCGGTCGCGGCCGACCCGGTCACCGCCAAGGCCACGCGCCATACCCTGGCACATGTACTGGAGACGACCCTGCGCTTGCTGCACCCCTTTGTGCCCTTCATTACCGAGGAAATCTGGCAGCGCGTTCGCGTCCCGGCCGGCGTGGAAGCAGGCAGCGTCAGTCAGACCTCATGGCCGGCGGCCGGACTTACGGATGCTGCCGCCGAGTCCGATGCCGAATGGCTAAAGTCGGTGATCTCGGCCATCCGCTCAGCCCGCACCGAACTCAACCTGGCGCCCGGCAAGCCGATGCCGCTGCTGATTCAGGGTGGCAGCACGGCCGATCACGCGCGTCTGGATCGATTCGGCGATCTGATCCGCAAGCTGGCCCGTCTGGAACGAATCGAGATCGTTGCATCGGACTTCGACAGCGCCGCCTGTGCCACAGCCCTTTCCGGCGAAATGCGTCTTCTGATTCCGCTGGCCGGCTTGGTCGACGTCGGCGAAGAACTCGTGCGCCTGAACAAGCAGCTGGAGCGCGAGCTTAAAGGCCTGGAGCAGGTCGAGAAAAAGCTGGCCAACGAGCGCTTCGTCGCCAACGCGCCGGCCGAGGTAGTCGACAAGGAACGACGGCGGCTGCAAGAACACCGCGGCACCACCGCTGACCTACGCGCCCAAATTCAAAAACTGGAGTCGATCTATTAGCGCGGCAACGAAACATCTACGGTATTCGTTGCTCGCGCTTCGCCGCCCCTACCGTGGCCGCCGGGTCAACAATCGGCAACTTCTCCCACTGCAGCACAGCAAGCCATCGATTGTGTGATCCCGCGCAATCGGCCTATACTGCGCAGCGATAGACGCACATGGCCCGACCCACCCGGGGATCCAATCGGTGAGTCGGGTGGCATAAGCCAAGGGGGCCTATACGACGCGCGGCGTCGGGAGGCAAGTGTGGCGACAAGGCGGCGGTGGCTCAGCCGCACGCTTTGGGAATTCCGGCGGCGCCATGTTTACCGCGCCACGGGCGCTTATGCGATCAGCGCTTGGTTCGTGGTGCAGATCGCGGATGTCGTCCTGCCCGCCTTGTTCGCTCCGGACTGGGTGCTCTCGGTGCTCGTTGTCCTGGCCCTGCTGGGTCTCCCGGCTGCAGGTCTGCTGGCCTGGGCTTACGACATCACCCCCGGCGGCGTCGTCCGCACGCCTCCGGCCGACGAAGACACGCTGAGCCCAGAGAGGCCCTTTCAGTGGAACGGTCGCTGGATCGATTACGTGATCATCGTGAGCCTGCTGGCGATTCTGGCCTGGTTGCTGATGACCAACGATCCGGTGCTCGAGCCGCCGACCCGGGCCGCGCCCTCGATCGCCGTTCTCCCTTTCAGTGACTTGAGCCCGCAGCAGGACTCGACCTACTTCAGCGATGGAATGGCCGAGGCGATCATGGACAGCCTGGCGCGCATTCCCAGCCTGCAAGTCATCGCCCGAACTTCGTCTTTCGCTTATCGCCATACGGATGCCGATGTGCGCGAAGTCGCGCGCCTGCTGGGCGTCGGCACCCTGCTGGAAGGCAGCGTGCGACGCTTCGGCGATCAAGTGCGGATCAGCGCAAGACTGGTCGATGGCCAGACCGGTCATCAGCTCTGGAGCCAGACCTACGATGCTCGCCTGGACAATGTCTTCGCCGTGCAGGACAGCATTTCCCGATCCATCGCCGCCGTTCTTGAAATTCAGCTGGGTGGCAAGACCGTCGTCGAACGTCCAACCCTCGACCCGGTCGCCTACGACCTCTACCTCAAAGGTCGTGCGCTGCTGCGCCAGGAACCGACCGAAGACAGCACGGATCAGGCCATCACGCAATTCCGCCTGGCGCTGGACCGTGATCCGGCTTTCGGCCTGGCCCATGCCGGCCTGTGCACCGCTCACTGGCAGCAGTACGAAACCACTCGCCAGGCGCGCCATGTCGAACGAGCCCTGGCTACCTGTGAGCGCGCCCGACTGCAGGATGCGCAGCGCGCGGAAACCCAGATTGCGCTGGGTCGACTATATCTCGGCACGGGCCAACACGAGGAAGCTCTCAGCGCCATGCAGTCCGCGCTGGTGATCGATGCGGCTGACAGCCAGGCGCATCTGGGCATGGCCCTGGTTCAGGAAGCGATCGGCCAGCGGCCGGCCGCCGAAGAACACTTCCGACGCGCTATCGAGCTGGATCCTGCCTGGTGGCGGAACTACTCCTACCTGGGCGGCTTTTACTTCGCCGGCGGCGATTTCGCCGCCGCTGCCGAGCAGTTCAGACAGGCGATCCGGCTGGAGCCGGACAGTGCCCGCTCGCACTCCAACCTGGGCGGCGCACTGCTGTACCTAAGCGAATTCGACGCCGCGGCCGAAGCCTTCCGCGCGGCGATCGATCGCCAGCCGTCGCCCACGGCTTTTTCCAATGCCGGCACCAGCTATTTCCTGGCGGGTCGCTACGAGGAAGCAGAGGTCATGTACCGCGTCGCCACTGAGTTGAGTCCGGCCGAGTTCCGCTACCAGGCTTTTCTCGCCGATGCACTGCGCCTGCAGGCCGGCCGCGAGGCGGAAGCCGACCGGCATGATCTGAGAACGATTGATCTGGCCCGTCAACGGCTGGAAATCAACTCGGCCGATGACGAGGCGCTGGCCACCATGGCACATGCACTGGCCAGGCTGGGCCGAGCGGAGCAGGCAACGCGTGAACTGGCGGGACTGGAAAAACGAGAGTCCCTTGGGCCGCAGGCGCACCGCACCGTGGCCCTGGCCTGGTTGACCCTTGACAACCCAGTCTCCGCCCTGGCCCACCTTGAGGCCGCAGAGCAACTCGGCTGGCCGGCAATGCTGCTGCGGGCCGATCCACGCTTCGCCGCACTCACGGCCCATCAGGACCCGCTGCACACGACCCGGGAGAGCTCTTTACCGCAGTAACCGCCAAGCGCACCCGCCAGTTCATTCGCGGTTGCTTTCGTCAACCCAAAACAGGATTCGCACCATGCAAGAAAACGCCGTTATCACACCCCTCGCTGTCGTATGCGCCTTGACGCTGGGGCTGAGTGCCGCGGTCGCACAGGCTCAGCCTGGCCCGCGCCAGAACTGTCCGCCGCGTTGCGGGATCGGGATCGAGGTGCCCGAGAACCCAGCCCATTCACCCCGCGTGGACGTGGAAACCCTGAGCGCTCGCCCCGGCCAGGAAGTTAGCTGGGAGAGCAACCAGCCCGTCCTGGTGGTCTTCCCCGAAGAGACCCCATTTGTCAGCCGAAATGGCCGCCCAGTCTACCAGTTCAACGTTCGCGCCAGCCATCGGCTGCGCATCCGCGACGACTCCGACCAACTGTGCAGTCCACCAGGCTGCAAGTATATGGTGATCGATCTAGGCAACGACCAGCGCCCGCCGCTCGACCCTTACATCATCATCGACCGCTAGAAATCGGGTAGGGTGCCCCCTTGCGGGGGCAGCCCTCCCACACCACCGGGCATACGGTTCCGTACCACGGCGGTTCAGTAAGCACACGATAGCTTCCGATGTTCCTCGACGAGGCTCACGAGACCAGTTGAGCGCAGGAAACGGGTCGGGATCGCCTGGTTCATGTGGCTTGCGCCGGCGTTCCACCAGGGACGGCGACCGTTGACCGCGGACTTCCAGGCCCGATCCGCATCCAGTCCGCGTTCGATCAACCGACGCCGCCGGGTGGCTGGCCGCTTCCACTGACGCCAGATAATGGCGCGCAGGCGGCGACGTAACCAGCCGTCCAGCACTTCGAAGGTCGATCGTACCTCGGCCAGACTGAGGTAATTCAGCCAGCCGATCAGGACCCGACGTAGATCCGAACAGACCCGGTCCAGACGACGTCCACGTGCAGCCCGTAGCATCGTCTTGATCTTTTGACGACAACGCAGAACCGCGTGTGGGGCCACCTTCAACCGAGGCTGGTGATGCCAGGTGACCGTATAGCCCAGGAAGCTGCGCTCCCAAGGCCTGGCCACAGCACTCTTTGCCTGGTTGACCTGTAGCCGGAGACGCTGCTCAAGGAAGCGCCCCACCGAGGCCAACACCCGCTCACCCGATCGCTTGGACCGCACGAAAATCGAACAGTCATCGGCATACCGGACAAAGGCGTGACCCCGACGCTCCAGCGCCTTGTCCAGATCATCCAGCAGGATGTTCGACAGCAACGGAGACAGCGGGCCACCCTGCGGGGTGCCCTCCCGGCGCGGGCTGACCAGCCCGCCGGCCATCAGACCCGCCTGAAGATAGCGACGGATCAGACCCAGCAGTCGCTTGTCCTCGATCCGGCGCGCCAGACGCGCCATCAGCACGTCGTGGTTGACCCGATCAAAGAACTTCGCCAAGTCCATGTCCACCATCCAGCGGTTGCCCGCTGCAATGTGATCACGCACCCGCTTGACCGCATCCTTCGCGCTCCTGCCTGGCCGGTAGCCAAAGCTCGACGCCGAGAAGGTCGGATCAAAGTGAGGCTGTAGAACCTGGGCGATCGCCTGCTGGATCAGGCGGTCGGTGACCGTGGGAATACCCAGCATGCGCATCCCGCCATCCGGCTTCGGAATATCCACCCGTCGAACCGGTTGCGGCTGGTAACGTCCTGCCAGAAGCTCCCCACGGATCCGTGGCCAGTCGTCGCGTAATCGTTCGGCAGTTTGGTCAATGGTGCGTCCATCGACACCAGCCGCTCCTCGATTACTGCGCACGCGTTGCCACGCTCGTTGCATGTTCTCGCGGCACACCACCGCCTCAAGAACCATCGGCATGCTACTCATCGGCTAACTTCCTCCGGACGCCGTGTCTGCTTGTTGCGCGCAGCCAAGTACCCCAGCGGTTCCGCCGCCGCTCTCCTCAGCGCGTCCGGGCGTCTCAGCCCGGTCATCTGCAACTCCATCAGGCATCGAGTCCTCGGTGCCGAATCGGCACTTCCTGTTCGGCCCTTCGTCAGGGTGCGCACCCGACTACTATGGCCTCTGCTGACTTCTGCACACCCATCGCATCGCCTCTCGGCGACACTAGCCCTAAGGCAGGCATACAGACCTCCCAGGGTAAGACGCGTGACGTTCGCTCCACCTACCCGCTGCATCTACACGTCCCAGTTCCGGATGACCTATGCGGTTCGTGCGAATTTGGCCGCCTCGCCGCTTGCCGGGCCTTGTGCCTTATATGCAGTTCGTGTTCCTCGGGCCGGAGCTTCCCATTCGGCTTCCTTTAGACTTCACCTCGCGGTGAAAACCCTTGCCGTTCCGGTCGGGGTTCCCGGTCATCAGGGTCCCCAGGGGACTTCCACCCCCTCGCCACTTCCCGCTTCGGTTTCCCTCCACGGTTGAAAGCGCCAGGTCATGACGCTTCGCGCCATGCCTGGCGCACCAAAAAAGGCCGTGATTCCTCGAGGAATCACGGCCCGCCTTGCGGCTTGTTTGAACGCCGGTCTTAGAAGTTGTAAACAACCCGACCGTAGATGAAGCGGCCGGAACGCCCAAACGGCGACAAGTTGGAGAATGGCGTATTGCCGGTCGTGTTGAGCGCGATCGGGGCCGCGTCCGGGTACTCGTCCAGGACGTTATCGGCACCAAAGGCCAGCTGCAGCTGATCGGTCAGGTCAAACCGACCCTCGATGTCAAACAACACCGTGGAGGTCAGGTTGTAGTCCAGCGCCGGGTTGTTGG
>SLJA01000046.1 GCA_007135355.1 Wenzhouxiangella sp. | reverse complement strand
CCCTAGCCCCTAGCCCCTGATCCCTGGTCCCTGGTCCCTCAGAAAACAGGCTTCAGACGCCCCAGCACCGCCGCGGCAACGAGGCCGACCCAGATGATCCAGACCGGGATCTTGACCTGGGCGATCAGACGGCGCAGTTGGGCTTCGGTTTGCGTGCTGGCCTGGCCCTGGGCCACTTGCCCGAACAGCGCTCCGAAGGGCTTGAGCTGGACGCGGATGAGCAGGCCCAAGGCAATGATCAGGCCCATGATGAGCAGCTTGCCGGCCAGCCATGGCAGCGCCGCGAAGGCACCGATACCGGTCAACAAGGCCAAGGCCAGGGCAAAACAGGCCAGTACCACCAACACGCGAAAAGCGAAATCGATGCGCGCCAGTCGATGCCCCAATTCAGAGTGCTCCAGTCGGAATACCGTCCAGGTCAGTGTCAGCCAGGCCAATAGCAGCGGCCATAACCACCAGGCGGTAATCATCCCCGCTGGCAGCCAGCGCGCCCCGGCCAGACTCAGGCCTGTCAACAGGGTCAGGATCAGCGCGGTGCGCGGCACCATATCGAGTAACAGCATGGCCTTGGCGGCATACACACGCACCGGGGTTGGCTTATCGGCATCGACAATGGCGCCGCTGATATAGTAAACGGCCAGGTCCGTGCCCAGCCAGTAGCCGATGATCAGGATATGGGCGACGATCAGCCATTCATGCGCCATCGGGCAACTCCTTGCATTCCACCAATTCGATCCGTTCGCCGTCCGGGCCCAGCAGCGTGGTGACGCTGCTCCGGCCGAAGCCGGGCAAGGCGACATCTTGTGCGCGAGCCACCAGGCGACCGCCCAGCGGCTTGAGGGTATCCAGCACGATGTCGGCGTCGGTCGTGAGCACTGAAAACGACAGCAGACCATGGTTGGGCGGCACGGCCAGCTCAGTGACGGGTTGGGGCGTGGGCAGGCCGGTGTCAAGGTAGGCAAACATCTCCACCCGTCCGGGCACCACGTGTCCGTCTTTTATCAGGTTGACGTTATGAATCCTGACCGGCCGGTCCACGCCCAGCATGTCGCCCAGGCCTTCGAAATCCAGCACACGGTCAAACAGTTCCACAAAACCCATGGCCTGGTAGAAGGCGCGGCTGGTCTCGATGTCGGCAACCGCCAGGGCCACGGTCTGGATGACGCTCACCGGCGTGGCTAGCGGTCCGCGCAGATCGCCACCGCGGGCGTAGCTGAACAAGTCGAGCTGAGTGCCGTCGGGATCGCTGCTCATGGAGTCGTAGACGTGGACGTCTTCACTGACTTCCCAGAAATGCGGCTGGCTTCCCGCTGCGCCACCGGCGGCGCGGATTTTTTCCAGCTGCGCGCGAATATCGCGGCAGCGGAAGTTCAACGCATAGCTGCCGGTCGCGCTCATGCGCTCAGCCGCGCTCCAGATTGGCCGACCGGCGCGGACGCCGGCGACGAGGCGGATGCCCCCGCGGCCGGTATCGTCAGCAGCCATCACTGCGTAGTTCAAATCCAGGCCTGGATCGAACTGCCACAGTGGCGCCAGGTCAGGATCCACGCGGCCTTGTTCCAGGCAGCGATAGGCCAGGGCCTGTTCATAGAACTGGATGGCCCGGTCCAGCCGGCTGACGCCGACGGTGGCCAGGCGGACTTCGCTCAATAACGCGCCGAGTTCGGTCATGGGGGAGGATGTCCTTGGGTTGGGCCGGTCTGGACCTGTCGTTCAAGGGTGGCCAGACGTCCATCGTCACGGGCAGGGTCGTAGTGCAGCCGGATTGGGTAAGGCTTGGAAAGCAACGCCTCGGTCAGGCCGGGCAGGATCAAATCGGCCATCATCCGCTTCAACCTCGCCCCCAGATTGACCAGGGCCACGGTGTTGGCGTGAACCCGATCCACATCAGGGGCGGCGCCGGGGATGCGATGGGCCGCCAGGGGTGGTTTCCAGGGCGGGAACAGGTGTCGTTCGCGCTCCCATTGCCAGGCCTCCAGCAGATGGCCACCCGCCGGTGTGGGCCTCGGATCCGGCAGATGGTTCAGCAGCCAGTCGCGTTCCTCCGCGGTCGGCAGCCAGGGCTGGATCAGGGTGAGGCCGGTCACCCGGCCGGGCCAACGGTCGGCGACGGCTAGCGCCAGGCCAACGGCACCCTCGTGCGCCTCGATGCACAGGTCGGAATTCCAAGCCAGGTTGAGACAGAGCTCGACCATCGCCGCAGCGGTGGTCTCCAGCCCACCGACGGTGCACTCTGCCGAGGCGCCGTGGCCCGGAAGATCCGGCTGGACCCGCATGCCGGAATCGTCAGGCGGGTCCTGAGTGGTCCGAGTCGGCCCTTGACCGGGGCCGTGCAGCACCAGCTGCAGACGCTTGACCTCGGCCGGCCGGCTCCAGACCCAACTGGCAATGCCACCCAGCTCCGTCGCGACCACGCGACGCTGCCACCCAGCCCCGAGCACAGGCGCAATGTCCGCACTGACGGATCCGGACCCGCTGGCCAGGGCTTTCTCGACGGCCGCCCACAATGCTGCTCGATCCGGTAGACGCGGCGCCTGAATGTGCGCCGGCAAGTCAGGCAGGCGTTCGCGATGCTGAATCAGCACATCATCTTCGCGATAAAATAATCGGGTGGGCATGGCCAGGTCGGCCACACAACCGCGGTCGGCAAACCGCAGAGCGGCCCGATAGCCCAGCCGGTAGTGATCGCCCGCCTCAAGGATGTCCATGACCGCGGCCTGGGTCCTGGCGATATCCGGCGCCGGGTAGCGCAAGGCAAATCGGGCGTCTTGCTCACACCAGGGGAAAAAGAAGCTTTGCTCGCGCATCCGAGCCCAAAGCCAGCGCAAATGCTGGCCGGACCAATCGGGCTGGAACGGCGGCAGGTAGCGTTCGCCCAGCAAGGTGCGCTCGCGCGCGTTGAAAATGGCGTAACCGTCGACCATGACCAGGCCCACGCGATCCGGCCGGTCCAGGCCCATGTGCACGGCGACCATGCCACCGGTGTGCATGCCAAAGACAGCACATTGCCTGACCCCAAGCGCATCCAGCCATTCGTGGCAGGCCGCGGAAAGATCGGCGATGCTTGGCTGCGCCATATCCAGCGGATCGCTGTGTCCGAAACCTGGCAGATCGGGCGCCAGTACTCGGTAGTCGCGGGAAAGCCGGCGCATTGGCTCCAGCCACATGCGCGAATTCTGCGGCGACTGGTGCAGCATGACCAGTACCGGCCCGGATCCCGCCTGCCGGTAGTGGACGAAGCGCCGGCCAAGGCGAACGAAGGCGCGGGGAATGTCCATGCTCAGGGGCATCTTCGGGCCAAGCCGATCACAGCGCCGGATTGGGCGACGCACAGCGGCGTTGTGCGAGTCGTTTCTGGGGCAGCGCCAGGCATGATCGGAGTGCTATAGTGTGCGCAAATGTACGGACATATTTCATCATAGCGATGCCGGTCTGAGCGATGCAACAAATTCTGACGATCATTCGCAAGATTGAACTGGTCATCGCCACAGCCGCTTTTGCGCTGATGGTGGTGGTCGCTTTTCTCGATGTGGCCTTGCGCGAGACCACCGGCACCGGCCTGGACGGCGCGCGCGAGGCTGCGGTGCTACTGATGATCCTGCTGGTCATGAGCGGGTTCGGGCTGGCCACCGCCAGCGGTCGGCAGCTGCGCCCGCGCTTCGCCGACAATCTGCTACCCGCGGCCTGGCAGCCTGGCCTGCAGCGCTTTGGAGACCTGCTGTCGGCCATGATCTTTGCCATGCTCGGTGTGCTGGCCTTGTTCTTCGTGGCCGAATCCATCTACCTGCGCGAGGCCACGCCGGTCTTGCGCATCCCCAGCTGGTTGATCCAGATGGTCTTCCCGCTGGCCTTTGGCCAGGCCATGCTGCGCCACCTGGTCTATTTCGCCCGGCCCGAACTCAAGCCGTTTGACAACATCGAGATCATGGCGGCCAAGGTCAGCCGCCAGGAGCCGCACTCATGATGGTGCTGGGCCTATTCGCCCTGGCCTTCGTGCTGCTGGTGCTGCGCCAGAACCTGGTGGCCATCCTCGGTCTGGTGCTGGTGATCGCCTACAGCCTCCTCGACCAGGGCGACCCGGGCGCGCTGATGCTGGATGCCTGGCACGCGCTCAATCAGGAAATCCTGCTGGCCATCCCGCTGTTCCTGCTGGTCGGCCAGATCGTTAGCCAGGGCACCGGGGCCGAGCGCATGGTACGCCTGATGCGCGCCCTGACCCGGCCCATTCCCGGCGGCCTGGCGGTGGCGGCGGTACTGGCCTGCGCCATCTTTGCCGCGGTCTCGGGTTCCGGCATCGCCACCTTGCTGGCCATCGGCACGGTGATGTATCCGGCCCTGGTCAAGGCCGGCTACAGCAAGTCGTTCGCCATCGGTGCACTGTGCTCGGCCGGGACGCTGGGTATCGTGATTCCGCCCAGCATTCCGCTGATCCTCTACGGCTTCATGACCCAGACCTCGATCGCGGCCATGTTCATGGCCGGCCTGCTGCCCGGCCTGATGCTGACCGGGCTGATCGGTGGCTATGCCTTCGCAACCCATCGCCACCTGGACATCGAGCCGATCGACTGGCCCGAAGTGGGCTTGGCGCTGAAGGGCAGTCTGGCCGCCCTGAGTACGCCGGTGATCGTGCTGGGCGGTATCTACAGCGGCTACTTCACCGCCACCGAAGCCGCCGTGGTCGGCGTGGTCTACGCCGGGCTGATCGAGCTGCTCATTCATCGTGATCTGAAGCTGAGCGAACTGCCGGAGCTGCTGGGCAAGACGGCGGTGACGCTTGGCACCTTGTTCCCCGTGCTGATGCTGGCCTTCTGCCTGAACATGCTGCTGATGATCGAGGGCACGCCGCAGTTGCTGGTCAATACTCTGGGCGATTGGTTTGCCCATCCGGCCCTGTTCATCGTCGCCACCAACATCCTGCTGCTGATTGTTGGCTGCGTCATGGACATCGGATCAGCCATTCTGCTGCTGGCGCCGCTGCTGACGCCACTGGCCCAGGCCAATGGCATGGACCCGGTGCATTTCGGCATCATGATGGTGGTCAACCTGGAAATCGGCTACCTGACCCCGCCGCTGGGCTTGAACCTGATCGTGGCAGCGGCCATTTTTCGTGAGTCTTTCTGGTTCGTCTGTCGCGCCGTGCTGCCTTTCCTCGGCTTGATGCTGCTGGGCCTGATCCTGGTGGCCGCCTTCCCACAAATCTCGCTGTTCCTGGTGGAGCGTTTCTGATGGTCAAGTTCAGCCAGCACCAAAGCCCGAGCGCCGGCCTCCGGCTGGCCGCCGTGCTGCTGCTCGCCCTGCTGCTCAGTGGCTGCATCGAGCACGACGATCGAGAGCGAGTCCGGGTCACGGCCGTCACCGTCCCGGGTACGCCCTGGCACCAGATGTGGGTGGACTTCGCCGCTGCCGCCGAGCGTGATTTTCCAGAAGCGATCAACATCGAGCTATTCATCCTGTCGCAGTTCGGCCCCGAGGAAGCCATGATTTCCAACCTGCGTCGCAACCGGGTACAAATGGCCGGCTTGTCGCTGCAGGGGGCCTCGCAATTGGTGCCGGAACTCAACCTGCTGCTGGCGCCTTACCTGTTCGAATCCCAGGCCGAACTGGACTTCATTCTCGACCACTACCTGTTGGAGGCCTACTCGGAGCTGCTGGAGGCGCAGAATGTCACCATCATCCAGTGGGCCGATGTCGGCTGGACTCACCTGTACGCGCGCGAGCCGATCCTGACGCCGGAATCCGTGCAAGGACGGCGCATGCGGACCTCCCGAGCGGCCGGTGCGCGCGTGTTCGGACGCATGCTGGACATGAACCAGATTGTTTTGCCGTTCACCGACCTGCTGCCTGCATTGCAGACCGGCCTGGTCGATGGCGGGCAGTCAGGGGTCGGCATGTACGCCTTGGCCGGCATGGCCAACGAAGCACCGCACCTGATTCTGACCGGCCATGCCTATGACTCCGGTCTGATCGTGGCCAACGCGCAGTGGTGGCATGGGCTGGATGCAGAGACCCGGTCGAAGATTCGTGCGTCACTGGACCCGGTGGACAAGACGCGGGTCGACGTGCGCAGCCTGATTGCCCGTATCGAGGCCGGCATCGTGGCCAATCCCGAGGTGTTCGTCCATGACCTCGATCCGGCCCAGCGCCGGGCTTGGCGCGAGGCCAGCGCTGGCGGCATGGAATGGCTGATTGAGCAGGTCGGCGGTCAGTCGGAAATGATTCGCGACCGCATCATGGCCGGAAAGGCCTCGTTCCGCGAGCGCTACCCGGAGGCGCAACCCGACTTCCCGAATTGACCCGCGCAGCGGATGGACCGCCGAGGCCAGTGCAAGTCAGCGGCGCTTGTAGGCGGTTAACTCAGTGGTATAGCAGAACCGATCCTTGGGGTGCGTGCTGATGGTCAGCAGGATCAACCGTTCGGTCAGATCGTAGTACCGGCGGATGACGACCAGGGCCGGACTGCCGGTTTCGGCGCCGAGGATCTTGGCCATGTCGGCGTCCATGGCGTCGGCCGAAAGCGTCTGGCTGACCCGGCTTAAGTGCATGAAATCCAGCAGATCGTAGAGTGCGCGCTCGCTGCGCCTGAGATCGAGCAGGCTTTCGACCTGGTCCGGCGTTGCCGCCGGCACCCAGAGTTCCACGAAACACAAAGCCAGCGGCGGGTCCTGGTCGCGCTGGAAGCGAATGCCGGTCAGATGCGGTATCCGGGTGCCTGCGGCCGTCCCGAGTTCATCAACCAGCCGCTCCGGCACAGGCTTGATCTCGGAGTGCTGGATGACCAGTCGTGTTGCCTTGCCGTATTGCAGCAAACCCTCGAGACTGTCCACAAACTGGTTGTAGACCACCGGTGCGAACTTGGCTTTCACCCGGGTGCCGGAGCCGCGCCGGCGCTCGACCAGCCCCATGGCCTCCACTCGCCGCAGGGCTTCGCGAGCGGTATGCCGGCTGATGTCGAACTGCTCGCACAGTTCCAGTTCGGTTGGCAACATATCGCCGATCGCCACCGATCCTTCACGGATCATCGCGACCAGTGCATCGCAAACCTGAAGATAACGCGGACGCCCGTCAATCGGCTTGGCTGCGCTCATCAATGCGTCTTCCCTGTGCAACAAGACCCCAAGTCGGATTTCTAAGATAGCATTATTTGTCCAGACAAATGCCACCTGCGCCGGCGCCGCGGAAGCCTTACAATATGTCCGGACAAATAAGGTCTCCATCGGATGATTGAAACCATCGGTCGCGCCACATTGCTTGAGGACCTGGTCCGCCTGGGAGTGCGGCCGTTGTCCCTGCGTGACCGGGAGCGAGCGGCAAGACATCTGCTGGACTGGTTGGCTTGCGCCGCGGCGGCAGCCTCGTCTCCGGCGGCGCGCGAGTTCCGTGCCGCCCTGCAGCCGGGTTGCTCATCCGAGCCGCTGTGGCTGCTGGGCAGGGACGCCGAAGCGCACCAGGCGGTGCTGGCCGACGGCGCGCTGGGCAGCCTGCTGGAAATGGATGACGTCCACCGCAGTGCGGTACTGCATCCGGGACCGGTGATCATTCCGGCCGCCCTGGCCACCGCGCTCCAGACCCGGG